>JAFGMP010000444.1 GCA_016927495.1 Candidatus Latescibacterota bacterium
ACCCTGAATTAATGAACTTGCACAATTACCAACACCAACCACCGCTATTCTGATTTTTTCAATTGTTTCTCCTGCTGCTATTTGTGACTTACTTGTATATATTTTACCATTTTTCCCGTATCTGTTTTTCCTATACCGTTATTATATAAAACCTGAAACTCATTGTTTTTATTGAAATAATTAGCCCAAAAATATTCAAATGCCAATATCAGACAGAGATAATACCTTAATAATTCAACACTTTCCTCTATAGCATTTTTAACTGACCGTACAAACCCATCTCCCATGATTATTTTTGCGGATTATTGATGCATCCCACATGATTAAATATGATATACTCGTAAAAAAGTATAGAATACAAAAGCATACGAGTGCATATAATCTTGAAAATCAAACTCTTAAAACCATGCCGCTTCATGTTATCCCAACCCTATAAGTGTTTTTTAACTGTTGTTCATGGTGACTACGTGTATCTCGGACTTACTGTTTAGATAACCGGTCGGTTTTACAAAAATATTATAATGATGGCTACATTCATGCCGATAATTGTCAGGGCTGCTTACATTTTACACCTCCATTTCATTATTCGTTAAAAACTCTTATAACATTAACATAGATCGTTTTAAACACTCTATCCGGGAACCTGTACTTCAACAGGTCCACGGGTAATTCACTCAAATTACGGATTTAGAAATACCAATGTACTGCAATACTCTGTGTGCCGGCACAAATACTTGATTAATCACTTATAAACATTGCAGCAAGAAAACCGACAAACAGACCACCGAAAACGCCCATAATGATTATAAAAGTACCTTCGGGATTACCCTTGCCAACCAGCCACCCGGCTAATCCACCTAAAACGCCACCTCCCACAAGACAATGCCTGAACAAATGCTTTTTGAACCAGTTCTTCTCTTCAACTTCAAGCATGATTTTACCTCCTGTTCCTGTTATTGTTATTATAGGACAAAACAAGGAAATAAATACTGATAATTAGACTTTTATAGTCAAATATTCAAATTATTACACAAAGAAATTCTTTTTCACTTGTTAAAATCCATTCAGTAATAATTACATTGCCCCGTCAAAAATAATTCAAAAATACTATGAAAAATATTGTCCTATTCAATTTGATGCGTCTTTACTACATCCCAACTTTCCCGGTCGCATATTCCCAATCAAAATAAGCTGCCAAATAATCATACACAGCCGCGTAATAGTTGATTATTGCCTGATCATAAGTAAATCGGGCATCCTTTAACTGCAATTGTGTCGATAAACCATCACGGGTTGTGACCTCGGCAATCTGAAATGCTTTCTCTGCCGTTTCCACTGTCGAGTTTTCAGAATCGATTCTCAGTTGCGCCTCTTCAAGACACAGATATGAATTGACGATATCAGTCGAAATAGTTTCTTTGTTTTTATCGATTTTCAGACTTGTTTTTTTCAGTTCCACCGAAGCTTTCTGAACCTGTGCTTTAAGATATCCTCCGGTATAAATCGGAACATTGAGATTTACGCCGACAAACACGAGATTGTTTTCCTCTGCCAATTCAAATTCGTTGGACTGGGAGGAGTAAGCATAGGCCAGAGTTCCGGTAACTTTCGGTTTATATGCTCCTTTAGTCGCTTCAAGATTGGTTTCACGGAGTTCTTTTTCCCAATTAAGAGCCTGAAAATCGGGTCTTTCCTCGAACACACTTTCCATGGAAATTTTTTCTGGCATTCCCGGTATGACATCAAGCGTACCCTCGATATCGATGTCCAGCGTAATGTCAATGCCTGCCAGATTTTTCATAGTATTCATTGCCAGTTTCAAATTTCGTTCGGCTTTTTGGACTTCGGGAATGGAACTGCGCCAGCGTGTTTCTGCCTGAAGCAACTCAAACTCCGATACCTGGCCGTTATCATATTTCAGTTTCATGTTTTCATAATTTTCCAGCGCATTTTGTTCGGCAGATTTTGTAATTTCCACTACTTTTTCTAAAAACAGACACTGATAGAAAACTTTTTTTGCACCTGATAGTACTGCCAGTTCGGTGGCTTCGTAAACATAATCGGTTAATTTACCGTATTGTTTCGATGCCTGTATTGCACTGCCGACCTCATGGCTGTACAACGTCTGCTGTAATGCAATTGTCGCGGTAAGTTCATTATCCCGCTTGAACGGAGCTTTGATCAGACCGTCCTCACCCGGCATAAGGGCGCCTTTATCGAAATACATATAATAATCGGTCAGGTTTCGGGTATATCCGGTTTCGAACCCGACTTTGGGTAACGCGGTAGAAAGCGCTTCTTTTTGCTGAAGATTGGCCATTTCCTTATCCTCAACAGCTACTTTCAAATCTTTGTTGTGCTGCTTTACCGCAGTTATAAAGGAATCGAAATCATAAGTCTGAGCCCATCCGACGTGACTTGTCATCACGATTAAAACAACCGTCAGGAAGGCTTTTTTGAGGATTACCGTACTGATTGTATTTATTCTATTCATTATTTACCCCTTGGCTACTTTACGTTTTGATATCATATAATGGAGAACCGGAATGACAAAAAGTGATAACGCAGTCGATACGACCAATCCGCCTATCGAAACCACACCCATCGGCTGACGCATTTCAGCACCCGATTCACCGAGTCCCATCGCCATCGGAAGCATACCGAGAATGATTGCAATGTTCGACATCAGAATCGGTTTCAATTTCGTCGGGCAGGCTTCAAGAAGCGCATCATGTACGCTTTTTCCTTTTTCCCGGACCAGTAGATTAGTATAATCAAGCAATAGAATTGCGTTATTTACCACAATACCCACAAGCATAACGATCGCAAGCATCGATATGATATTCATCGACAATCCGGTAATCGACATCGCGCCGAAAACACCGATCAGTGCCAGAGGAACCGTACCGAGAATAAGTAACGGCTGAACCAGACTTTCAAGCATTGCCGCCAAAAGCATATAAGTCAGCACTATCGCAATAATAAACGCCCGGAGAATATCTTTCACGGTACCCTCCATTTCATTCGCCATGCCGGTAAATTTCAATGTATATCCGATCGGAAGATGTTCTTCTTCAACAATAAGTTTAATACCGTCCATAATGTCGCCCATAACATAACCCGGCATAACATCACACCCGAACGTTATCGATGTATAACGGTCAAGATGATTGATCTGGGTGAATTCCTCCGATATTTTTATGTCGGCTATTTGTTCCAGCCGGTAAGAACCATCTTTGCCAAACAGCGGAATGTTTCCGATCTTTTCGGGGCTGTCGACATCATTATCTTCAAGTGTAACACGGATATCGTATTCCTCACCGCGATCCTTGTAATAAGTAGTTACCAAACCGTCGACGCTGCCTCTCAGCGCCATAGCCACATCGTAAACGGTAATACCCGCTTCGGTCATGATGTGACGTTTTGGGTAAACGGCTACCTGAGGTTTTCCTGGACGGGAACTTGTTTTCAGGTTGATAACACCGGGGATTTCTTTTATCCTGGGGTACAACTTTTTCTCAATACCGACAAGAGTGTCCATTTCCTGACCGACAAGGCTGAATTCTACATCCGAACGGCCTGATGTCATACTGGAAATCGAAGAAACCCGTATCTCCGCATTAGGGATATCGGATAGATCCCGAACCAGCAAATTGGCGAATTCAGCACTTTGTAATTCTCTTTCGGATTTATTAACCAGCTTAAGCTTAAGAACTGCAAGATTCACACCACGGTCCATTTCAGTGGCACGGCCAAGCTGTGTCCAGAAATGCGATACCTCCTTGTATTTCTGCACATGCTCTCCGATAGTTTCAAGAACCGCTGTCGTTTCATCGAGTTTATAGCCTGACGGAAGTTCAACGCTGACACTGATCAAACCCTCATCCATATTCGGAGTGAATTCAAAACCGATGGTTCCGCCAAAGCGCATGCCAAATACAAACAGAATGAAAGTCAACAAAAGTATGATCAAGCTTCGTACCTTACTTTTTATGATGAAAGCAAGAATACCTTGATATATCTTTTCCCACAACGTAAACATGCGTTCCAGGGCATGCCC
>JAFGMP010000445.1 GCA_016927495.1 Candidatus Latescibacterota bacterium
GTTTTTGCCCAGACAGGTTTTGAAGGAACCGCATGGGTTGACAGTTACGGTTATTCCGGCTGTATCGAACTGTTAAATGAACACATCAGAGTTATTCTCGAACCGAACTGCGGCGGTCGTATTCTCGAATATGCTTTATACGGTGAAAATGTCATATATACCGATCCCGAACAGAACGGCAGAATCTATACACCTGGCGAAGAACGGTTTGGCCCGACCGGTGGTCGCTGCGACATCGGCCCTGAAATGAAAGCGCCGGATCGAACCGCGATATGGCTCGGAAAATGGGAAGCAGAAATTATCGGCCAGAGGGCGGCACGGATGACCAGTGTGAAAGATCAGTCAAGCGGAATACAACTTATCCGTGAGTTCAGGCTTGACAGGGATTCTACACACCTCAGTTTCACCCAGACAATAATCAATATCAGCGACTCACCCAAAGAGTATAACCACTGGAGCCGTACCTTTGTATCGGGCGGCGGAATCTGTCTTGTTCCCCTTTCCGAACGGAGCCGATTCCCAGAAAAATATATTATGTACTTCCCCGATGGTATCTTGAAATACCGTCATGAGGAGCACCCAAACGTACGGGTTCGTGACAGCTTCCTTGAGATACTCGGGCCGCCCCCTCAGCGTAAATTCGGCATCGATTCATATACCGGCTGGCTCGGATACATTACCCGTAGCAATCTTCTCTTCGTGAAAAAATTCCCTGTATACCCGGAGCGGCCCTATGGCGAATTAGCGGCCTACACCATCTCGATCTGGTACGACCAAGAGAAGCAGTGTGAACTGGAACCCATCGGCCCGACAGAATTTCTCGAACCGGGTGAGCGAGCCTCGTTCACGGAAGACTGGTGGCTCTTTCAGTACGATTTTCCACAGGACAAACGAACCGATCTCAAGGATCTGACAGCTTTTGTGAAAGAAAACACCCGGTAATATATTGGAAATATCTCTTATTTGCCCATACTTCTGAGATTTTTCAGACACCGGTCTATCGATTCAAGCGGCGGATACGGATACTGTTCCTGTTCGACAATGTACCACTCTGTGCCGCCGATGGTTTCACAGACCTCGAACAGTTCCTTCCAGTTGATATCGCCCTCACCTACAAGCGCTTTGGGATTGGTGGCCGAGTACTCCTTGACATGCACGGTAACAGCGCGGCCGGGGTATTTTTTCAGAAACGGGAGTGGATTCCCTCCGCCGTGCAGCGCATTGCCGGTATCGAACTGCATGATCACGCTTTTGTTGGTATTCCCGAAGAAAATGTCCCAGGGAAGCTCCCCATCGATTGGCGTAAACTCGAACATATGATTGTGGTAACCGACACGCATGTTCTGATCTCGGGCTTTTTCATCGAGTTCGTTGAACTGGGCTGCCCTGGCAAGCCATGCCTGTTTAGTTTTATGCTCCTTTTCATCGAGCCAGGGAACGATCAGATATATATTCCCGATTTCTTTGTTGAAATCAACGGTTTTCTGAAAGTTATCTCCCTCTAGTGTGTTCATGGCGGTGTGTGTTCCGCAGGCTTTCAACCCGTTGTCGTCGAGCATTTTACGAATTTCTTTTGCGCTGCGGTCATGGTACCCGGCAAATTCGACGCCGTCATACCCCATTTCCGCTATTGCCTCAAGGACACCCGGAAAATCTTTTTTGCAGTCATCCCGAACCGAGTATAACTGAACACCGATAGGTATTTTTTTGCCCCGTGACATGGAAAACACATTCATACTCCCCAAACCTGCTGCTGCCAGTGATAAGCTTCCGGCTTTAATCATTTGGCGCCGTGAGATAGTGGTGTTCAGCTTGATATTCATGATTTTTTCCTTTTTTTTGAGATACTTTTAATTTTTTATTATAGGATTCTCACCACATTACCCTGTTTCAACCCTATTAATATCAGCGTGAATAATACCAACATAAAATCTGCTGGTAAATTAATACTATCATCACGGTTTTTGCACAAGTATATTTTTATACTAACCGATCAAATACTACTATCACATCAATGGAGGCCACACATGAAAAAGTTACCGTATGTATCCGGTTTTGTTCTTGTGTTTTTGGTATTTATCATACCCCGTGCTCTTGAGTATGCCAACGCTGCCGAATCGGACGATGTCGCTGCCCTGAGAGCCACACACCAAAAATACATGCAGGCATGGTCGGACAGAGACCTCGATGTAATTGTCGACATAGGAACCGGTGCCGCAGGTTTCGGCCATTCCACACCGTTTCCAAGACCGGTGAGGGTGGCGGATACGTTCAGAAAAGGAGTGACACAATTCTATGATATGATGGATGTTTTCACCGTAACCCTTATCACTGAGAATTACCGTGTTGTGGGTAATACCGGACTGGCATGGGGACACTGTTCATACACCACCAAACAGAAGGACGGCCCTGTGCGTACGGTCTTTATGCGGTATGCTCATACCTTTGCCAAAACGGACGGGAAATGGACATTGGTGATGTATCACCGGTCGCTTTTGCCGACAGAGGATTATCAGTAAGTCTTCAAATTGCGACATCAGTGATGGATTATCCCTATTGAAAGGCTCCGAGTGAGCGTTGTTTTTTACGGAAAAAGAAACGCAGCATGTTTGAACCTCCGAAAAAAAGTGAAGGAGGTGAGTTCTGCGTTTCCCGTAAAAACAATGTGAGTGAGGTTTAAAGCTTTTCATGAGGGTGCCATTTTTTTGTTACTTTTTTGGGCAAGCAAAAAATGTAAGTAAAAATAATAATGTGATTATTTTTAATTTTCCCGTACAGTTATAAAACGTTTTGGCTTTTTATCGGAGAGTTCTGAGCGGGTCTTTCCATCCGAGCACATGACCCATATGGAAATATGCCAGAATAATGCTGCCGGTGATGATAATCATGCCTCCTAACGATTCACGGATACCTGGAATGGTATGCAGAAATATACCCGATGCAACCATGATAAACAGCGGCTGGATACTTCTAAAAAGCGCTAGTTTCCCGGCAGGGATGGTTTCAAGAGCTTTATAAACCGAAATCACATTGAGGAAAGGACCGAAAAATGCACCTGTAAACGTGATGATCAATAGCTTGGGAGCCGGAACGGTAACGCTACCGGTTTTAATCAGGTTATATACCATGAATATGGCAAAAAGCGATATGCTTCTCATTCGGGCAAATGTAAATGCTCCGACAACACATCCGATCTTTCTTACAATTATGAGATTAATAGCTCCGACAAAATTTGCATAAACCATCAATGTAACACCTATCAGCATTGCCGAACCTGAATTATACGTCATCAATATCATACCGGTAATTATTACTCCGGCCGCTATGCATTCGCTTGCAATAAGAATCTCATTTAAAAAGATATATCCAAGTATCAGGGTAAATATAATCTGCGATTGATTGAGGAAGGATACAACCGACGGGTCCATCATCTTTAAAGCCACAAACGCAGCAGTCGTACCTGTAATATCGAGTATCACATAAGTAAGAATAAACGACTTGTGCCTGTTTGATATCGAGTCGAGCGATATATTTCCCGAACGAAGGCCGTACACTGAGTGATAAACAAGTCCTGCGCCATACCACCAGCAGAGATAATCGGAAAGCGGCAAAAATCCGAGTACATATTTTGATGAGGTAATAAATATCGTCCCACAGAAAAATGAGAGTAACAACCACAGAAAACCTCTGTAAGAACGTTTATGTATTCTTTTATTTTCCGTTGCTTGTGCCGTCATTTTACCTTTTTAAAAATATTCTCCCCGCAATAATAAATCTGCAACAGGGGAGAATAAATGATTTTGATTAATTAAGTTTTTTTACTGCAACGACACACAAAGGTCTTTCAGCGGCGGATCGAAATCCTCCTGAAAAATCTCAAAATGAGCTTTACCCTTTATGAAATCCCTGATTCCGGATTTATCGATTGTATTCCTGTAGGTGACATAACAGTCGAGGCCCAAATTGGCTTTTTCAAGATCTATTTCCTCAACTTCATAAACGCAGTCAATCTCAACAGGTTTCGAACCTTTTAGATTAAAGAGTTCGAATCCCGCAGCCTGTTCTTCGGTGACGGTGTAAAATGCGAGACGTCTGAGATAATCGGTACGCTCTTTTAATTCGAGATACACACGTTTGACCACTGCATGAGTCACAAGATGATCGTGAAATCCACTGATACCGTGCACAGGATAAGTTACCACTACTTCCGGGCGGACAGCTTCAAAATGCTCGATAATGGCTTTTTCGATTATCCGCGGATCGACTTCCTTCAAACCGCTGTCTGGCAAATTAAGGACGGTTAAACCATTTAAATCAAGGACTTTTGCTACATTCTGCATTTCTTTGTATCGTACGTCGCCCATCTCTTCAGGAGAGTATCCATATTTATGTCGCTGCTTTGTCGCCTCTCCACGGGTGAGTGTCAAAAGAAACACTTCATGTTCCTGACGGCGTTGTACGGACATGGCAGTGGACGGCCCGAACGATTCGTCGTCAGGATGTGGGAAAATATACAAAATTCTCATAATTACATTGTCTTTGGTGACGGGAATATTCATTTTAGATATGTAAGAATATAACACATTATTTGAGGTTTTTCAAAAAAGCCGGAAAATTTGTCCGAATAAAAGAAAAATAATATGGTGAGAATGCCAGTACAAATATAGAAATACCTTTTATTCAATCTCTGTAATTATCGTCATAAGCGAAGTGAAACAGTCGAATGTCAGGGAAAAATTATCTTAGTCCCCAAACCACCTTCAATATAGTTGCGGCCATAAATACTTTTGATCAGATTGATTGCTTTATTACCGGTACAATGTGATGCCCCAAGATAGATAACGCCAAGATTATTTTTCATGTTTTCGGCTAACTTGATGATATAGTTGTCATCATAGGCTCCCAGATGGCATCCGCCGGTGACGAACAGAATGTCGGAGTGTACAAAATCTTTTGCCGCTTTTGTAATTTCCTCGATACCGCTGTGCGAACAGCCGGATATAATCACGTATTCTCCTCTCCCGGTTGCAAGCGCAAGGGATAATTCAGGCAGAGGTATCAGGGCAGGATCGTCCTCGTGCGGCGGATATTTGGAAAAACTGCCGGTATGCGACGATGTGGTGAAAATGAGATTGACGCCATCAATTATCTTTACGGCTTTATCGATGAACACAATATTGCCCTGCTGATAAAGATACCCCTTTCGGTATTTTTTATTGTCACCCGTATCACCGTACCCGAGCATACCGTCTTTAGGAACATATACGGTTACATCGGGATTAACCTCGACCAGGTGATGAATACCGACCGTATGATCGCCGTGGTGATGGGACAGGATTGCGAAATCGATATCTTTAAGGTTAATTCCCGCTTTTTCTGCATTGTTATGAAGGATTTGAGCGCTGGCACCGCCATCGAACAGGATGTTCTGACCGTTATATCTGACAAACATCGAGAATCCCCAATCGCTGATCATCCCCCCTCTTTCCTCACCGATGTTGTCATAAAGATTTATCATATAATTGCCACTATTGCGGTCAGCACCATTAAGCATAACCGTATGCAGCGGACTGTTCCCCTGCTGAGCCAGAACACCGGCTGCAAAAAGAAAAATGAGCATAAAAACTAAAGATAGACGTTTCAAATTGAATGGCATGGTATCCTCCGTATATAATTATCTTGGAATCACCGGCAGCACAATGTGTGACGGATACTCCTTTGTATGATAGATGGCCTGAGTAGCTTTAATCGGTTCAGTTTCTGTAGTGAAATTCCTGCCGGTATTCAGGTTACGGTCAAATCTCGGGAAATTACTGCTTGAAATCTCAATCCTGATTTTGTGGCCTTTCTTAAATACATTGCTTGTTGCCCAAAGGTCTATATGGTATTCGTAAACCCTGCTGGATTCGATGTTCGATGTATGTGTCGGGCCGTCACGGAAACTTGTGCGGATGATACCGTCGCAAAGGTACATCGCCCGGCCATCGGGGTAGACATCGAGCAGTTTCCCTGTGAAATCGGTATTCACCGCAGAACTTGAAGCAAAGAGTGTCAGCGCAATCGGTCCGGTTACTTCGGTATCCTCTTTTAATGCGGATGTCGTATACACCAGGATGTCGTTACGGCCCTCCAGAAGGCTGTGATTATGGGGGTAATGTCTGAAATCACTGAAGATTGTACTGTCCGGCATGGAGGGAACAGGATCGATCGGATCATAAACGTAACTGTCATTGGGTTCTTTTTTCGGCAGAATCTGATTTAATGACCCGTCACCATCCTTTGAGTTGGCGCTGCCGCTGCTGTGTAAATAATACTTCGTATACCGGGTGCGTTTCAGCGGCCATTCGTTTTCAGTACGCCATACATTATCACCCATGACAAAAATCTTCACCGGCGGTTCATCCATAATACCGGTATCGATACCTTTGAGGTGATAGTCGAACCATCTGAGCCTTAATTCCTGTACATCGATTACCGCCTCTTTGCCAAAATCCAGGTCGCCGAGAGTTCCATCCTTCGATACGCCATGCCCCCATGGACCGACTAAAAGTTTCTGTTTTGACCGGACGGTCGGTTTTATCGATTCACCATTCATCTCCATGAAGCTTTTCAGGTTCTGGCCGGTAAACAAATCATACCAGCCGGCCACAATGTATCCTGCAGCATCGATGTTTTTGTAGTTACCTTCGTATTTCATCGGTTCCCAGTAGGAATCATGTTCGGGATGATTCAGTAAGTCGCGGGCAAACGGCATACGCCAGCCAAGTGATTTGTCCTGGTCACCCAGCGGCAGCGACCTATTCACAGTGTCAATTTTATCTTCCATGAATATCTTTTCGTCAAAATCATATGGAGCAGTCATCATGGCATACCATTCCGTAAGTAGTCTTAGCCTTAGCGCTCCCTGCTGAAACCATACCGAATAACCCTCAGTGTACGGGACATAGGTAAACATCGCCACAAGATCGGTTGAACCTTTCAGTGCTGGCATCCACTGTGTCATACCGACATACGAGCCGCCGAATGTACCGAGTTTACCGTTGCTCCACGGTTGTTTAATCACCCATTCATGGGTATCGATTCCATCATTTGTCTCATAAGCAACAGGATAAAAAACGCCTTCCGATTCGTACCTGCCACGTGTATCCTGAATCACAACGACATACCTTCTTTCTGCAAAATAATGGCCGGAAGAATTATCAACCCCACCGTTTCCGTAGGGTGTCCGTACCAAAAGAGCCGGGAATTTCCCCGGTGCATCGGGACGGTAAACATTGGTTGACAGGTCGATCCCGTCCCGCATGGTGACTCTTACATCCAGTTCTTCGATAACCTTATAGTTCGGCTGTGAAAGCTCTCCGGCGAACAGAGTGGAAACGAAGGGGACGAGAAGCAGAGATACCCGAAAAATCATGGCATAGTAAAGGCATTTTTTCATTGAGGGTCTCCTGAAAATTATAATTAATCCAAAGTACAGGGGCACAAAATTTTGTGCCCTTTCTCCGATAAATTGTCCTTATTAAAAATAAAGTCGTATTACAAAATTATAGCATAATTATATTATTCATTTTCATAGTAATGTCAAGTAATAACATTTGATAGAAGGAAATACCCATAAAACTTTATTGTTTATCGCTTCAAAAGTCAAGTCCTGCTTTTTCTGTAAATTCCATCTCTATATATGACCCGAAGGGTCACCCTGCATAGATTAGGGGGAAAGCACACA
>JAFGMP010000057.1 GCA_016927495.1 Candidatus Latescibacterota bacterium
ACCATGTCAAAAAATATTTCAAACATCCTTCGGTGGTCTATGCCGCAAATGTCACTCTTTAATCACCGGAGCAATAATAAATGCTTTTTCAATCCCTCAAATACAGATTCCGGGCAGCAAACGTTTCGTCTATACGTTTGCGGAAGTGCTGTGAAGGGGCATTGTGAAGCAGTTCGGGATTTTCTTCTGCTTCACGAGCAATTTGTCTGCACGCCTCGATAAATCGGTCAAGCGTTTCCTTTGATTCGGTTTCCGTGGGCTCGATCATGAGTGCGCCTTTGACCACAAGGGGAAAATAGACCGTGGGAGGATGAAAACCGTAATCGATAAGCCGTTTTGCAACATCGAGTGCAGTAACTTTCTGGTGCTGTTGTTTTTCGTCGGTAAATACGCATTCATGCATACAGGTTCTGTCGTAGGGCAAATGAAAAACATCCTTCAGGCTTTCCTTTATGTAATTGGCGTTCAGCACAGCCAGTTGGCTCGCTTTTTTCAAAAATTCCGGTCCCATACTCAGAATATAGCAATATGCCCTTATCATCACACCTATATTACCGTAAAACGAGTGAATTTTACCGATGGTGTCGGGACAGTCATAGATTAGCTCATACTGTCTGTCCGATTCGATTATCCTCGGTACCGGCAGAAACGGTTCGAGATGTTTTTTGACACAAACAGGACCGGAACCGGGGCCGCCTCCGCCATGGGGCGATGAAAAGGTTTTGTGCAGATTCACATGCATGACATCCACACCGAGCGATCCCATCTGTACTATTCCCATCAGAGCATTGAGATTAGCGCCGTCGCAGTAGACCATACCGCCTTTCGAGTGTATGATTTCAGCAATCCGGGCGATATTTTCTTCATAGAGCCCCAGGGTATTAGGATTGGTCATCATGATGCCCGCCACATCTTCATCCATTACAGAAGCGACCGATTCAGGCGACAAAATCCCTTTCTCATTTGATTTGATATTGACCGGGACAAAACCGCACAACGTTATGCTTGCGGGATTGGTGCCGTGCGCAGTATCCGGGACGATGAATTTGGTGCGTTTTTCACCTCTGCTCCTCAGACAGGCATCGATGAGCATGATTCCGGTGAGTTCACCCTGTGCTCCGGCGGAGGGTTGCAGGCTGACCGCTTCCATACCGGTTATCTCCCGTAGAAAGGCTTCAAGGTCATACATCAATTTCAGGATTCCCTGTAAATACCGGGCGGGAAGCAGCGGGTGGGCTTCCGTAAATCCCTTTAACTGAGCCTGACGTTCGTTAAGTCTGGGATTGTATTTCATCGTGCATGAGCCGAGAGGATACATATCCAGGTCGACACAGAAGTTCCACTGTGAAAGCCGTGTATAGTGACGGACAACATCGGGTTCGCTCAGTTCGGTTAAATCAGGGATTTCACCGATAAGATCTGGATCGATATCAAAATCCCCGGTGTCATTAGCGGGAAAAGAAAATCCACTCCTGCCTTTGTTTCCTTTCTCCCAGAGGAGAAATTCTTCAAACGACGGTATCGGGCACTGATTCAACTCATGCATTGTTGTATTTCCTCTGCAAATAAATCGAGGTCTTTTTTGGTTTTGGTCTCTGTCGCGCACACAAGCAAACAGCCGGTCAGTTCCGGATAAAATGTATCCAGTTTGAATCCCGGTACAATCTTTCGCTCAAGCAGACGGTCATAGATTTTCTCATGGTTTCCCGGTAATTCAATAACAAACTCATTGAAAGTCGGACTTTCAAATTTGAATTTCACTCCGACATCCCTCAACTTCTGCTTGAGATATTCCGATTTGTTGTAGTTGAGTTTCGCCAGTTCCCGTATACCTGATTTTCCCAGAAGCGCCAGATACATTGCGGCTCCGAGGGCACACAGGGTCTGGTTGGTACAGATATTCGATGTGGCTTTTTCACGGCGGATGTGCTGTTCACGTGTGGAAAGAGTAATCACAAACTCACGGTTACCTTCACGGTCGACGGTTTTACCTACAAGTCTTCCCGGCATATTCCGCACATACTCCTTTTTTGTGGCAAAAATTCCAAGCGACATCCCGCCTAAAGCCTGGGACAATCCAAGACTCCGTCCCTCTCCGCAGACGATATCAGCGCCAAAACTCCCGGGACTTTTAAGAAGGCCAAATGCAAGCGGTTCCGTAAATGTTGCAATAAGCAATGCGCCATTTTGATTTGTATAATCCGCCGCTTTGTGAAGATCCTCGATACAGCCGAAAAAATTCGGCGACTGAACTGCAACTGCTGCCAATTCCTTTTGTTTTTTTAGAATTTCAACAGATGTTCTGCCATCCTCGCCATATGGAATTTCGATAATTTCACACCCGGAAGAACGAAGGTAGGTTTTTACAACACTGCGGTACAGCGGATGGAGCGCTGCCGGGATAGCGACTGTCTTCCTTCCGGTTATCCTGATTGCCATCAGAAAAGCTTCTGCCAGAGCCGAAGCGCCGTCATACATCGACCCGTTTGCCACATCCATTCCGAGAAGTCTGCAAATAAGTGTCTGATATTCATAAATACCCTGAAGCGTGCCCTGGCTTACTTCCGGCTGGTACGGTGTATACGCAGTCATAAATTCCGACCTGCTCAACAGGCAGGAAATCGCATACGGTACAAAATGATCATAGCACCCGGCTCCAATATAGAGCTTGTACTCAGGAGCAACTGCCGTCATGTTTGCAAGAGAATCCATGTGCTCATTCAATTCCCATTCGCTGAGAGCAGCGGGTAAATCGAGCGGTTCTTTTTTAATGTTTTCCCGGGGTATCGAACTGAACAGGTCTTCCGTTTTTGTTGCTCCGGCCACTTTGAGCATAGCCGAAATACCTTCCGGGGTATGCGGCAAATATCGCACGGTTAAGTAATTCCTTTCAGCATTTTAATATATGTATCCGCATCCATGAGATTTTCCATATCATCGTTTGAATCGGGTTTAACCTCAATCATCCACCCATTTTCGTACGGACTTTCATTGACAAGAGCGGGATTAATTTCCAGTTCGGTGTTTATACGCGTAATTTCACCACTTAACGGTATAAGCATATCAGAAACGGATTTTACCGATTCAACAACACCGAATTGCTGAGCCTTTTCAAATCTCTCGCCAACCTGCGGCAGTTCAACAAAAACAATATCCCCCAGTTGATCCTGTGCATAATCGCTGATACCAACCCGTATAGTATCTCCGGTATAACCTGCCCACTCATGATCATCGGAATATCGTTTATTTTCAGGGATATTCAGTTCATCGATGTCTTTCATCGGTTAACTCCTCCTAAACGGCTTTATGTAATCATCTGTTCTATGGGATACCGCGCAGACCTTGCGGGACGGATATCTTCGACAACAGACACCTGTATTTCACGTCTGCCATCTTTCAACATCAGCATTTCACCGGCAGGCAGCATTCTTGATATTTTTAAAAATCCGCAGCTCAAACCCTTTGGAACAAAACCTTCCGGTTTATCGGGACTTGTTATGGAGTAGACCGTATCACCGACACGTCCGATACCGGTATCGGTAACACAGGTAAGCACCGTTCCGATTACATCTCCTGCGTTATCAATTACGATTCCGTCGGCAACCTTACGGACATCATATCCTGTGAACGGACAAGTAAACATGTTGTATGAAGCATTTTCCAGCGCTTTTCTGCCGATAAACTCTTTTGTAAAACCTGTTTTCTCAGTATTATATGGCAGCGCAAATGTCCATGGATTATTCAGAAAAGGCCAGTTTCCTATGTCCTGATGGGATAACGGTAAAACCGCACCGGTTCTCAGTGAGTCGCGGGCTCCGAGGCCGCAGGTTTTAATCGAATAACGCTCTCCCACAGCCAGCAGCGCTTCCCATATTTTGACTGTATTTCTGTAGCCACAAAATAATTCAAATCCGAATTCGCCGGTATAACCTGTCCTCGAAAGCATTACCGGAGTCCCGTCAAGGAGTCTGACTCCATCACTGTGTGAAGAATCATTATCAAATGAGCCTTTAAACCTGAAATAGCGTAAACCTTCAAAAACGCTATCCGGTTCCGATAATATATGCCTGAGAACCATTCCCGAAAGTGGTCCCTGAATATCTATTTTCCCGACCAATTCTGTCAGATCAGTAATTATAACATCGAAACTGTTTTTGTAACTTTCAAGATGTCGGCAGATAACTGCCCCCATGCCGGCATTCACTACAACAAGCCAGACATCCGGAGCAACCTTACAGACTATAGAGTCGTCAATTACTCCACCATCAGATTCACTGAGAAACACACCGTATGTGCATTCTCCGGCAGAAAGAGGTTTTTTTTCGTTTCCGGTGCAGCAATTAAGATCTCTGGAAAAACACTTCTGCAAAAGGCCATACGAATCCGGCCCGGTGATTTTCAACACAGACATATGACCGGTATCGAACAGTCCGCAGGCAGTCAATACGCATAAATGCTCTTCTCTGGCTCCGGAAGAATACCAGAGAGGCATATCGTAACCCGCAAACGGTGCCATGTGAGCGCCATGTTTTACATGCCACTCATGCAGTCCTGTATGATTTACATTCATTTTTTCAAAAAACTCATATATATTATAAACTATAATCAGAATAAATGGCATTGTTTTTTTAATAATATTGTTGTGGTGCTATATAAACAATAATATTGACCTTGTCAACAATATATTCGCATATTATTTAGGTATTTTTCAAATTATTGATATATTATTTATGGATTCATAAATAATAAGATACAAACAGAACACAATTTCCCGTGTAAAAATTCTTCCTGATAAAGGAATCTGTGCATGTTTATAGACGAAATCAATCTTAATATCATCAAACATCTTCGCGACGGCAGAAAATCCTACAGTGAAATTGCAAAAGCATTATCGATTACGGAAAACACAGTTCGGGCGAGAGTAAACAAGTTGATGGATGAGGGAATTTTCTCAATTACCGGTGTTGTCAATCCCACTGAGATTCCAAATCAGACCATAGCCTTTGTGGGTATTAAGTTAAAAACCATGGATCTGGTAAAAAAAGGCGAAGAAATCAGCAAATTAAAGGGTGTCGTGTCG
Source organism: Candidatus Latescibacterota bacterium (assembly GCA_016927495.1). Classification (GTDB taxonomy): domain Bacteria; phylum Latescibacterota; class Latescibacteria; order Latescibacterales; family Latescibacteraceae; genus JAFGMP01. Next base: position 5,081 of record JAFGMP010000057.1, read on the forward strand.
GTATCGGTAGTAACCGGACGGTATGATCTGATTATGATTATCATGCTCAATGAGGAGTTCGGATTGCTTGAATTCTACACAAAAGAAATGTCAAAAGTAACTGATGTTCAATCTGCCGAAACATTTGTAACGTATGAAAATTTTAACATGAAACTGCCGTATATTTTATGATTTGATTATTTTTTCTTGATTAATAACGGTATTTGTAGTATTTTTTATCTTAGTTAATGGTCATATAATGACCTACATATATCCTGGAGGATTGCTTATCGCCCAATGCGATCGTGATAAAAATATATTATAATAAACCCGATCAGGCTCATAGAGTTCAGCGATCGCCGGGCATGTTCGATATGAATAGGTATGTCCTTTTTTTAATTTTATTCTGCCTCAATGTTACGGTTCTCCTGCCTGATGCCGTAAATGCTCAATACACCAACACTACATGGCTCCAAAAAAAATCCGATGGCTATATTAGCGGCGAAAATTATCAAATTGAAGCCGATGAAGACTTTATAGACCTGATTAAGAGTATGTCTCTTGAAGAACTCGAAGACTCGGATATTCTGCCGATAACCGTCGGTATCCGCCCACCCGATACATTTCCGAAACCCCTTACCACGGTAACGGACAGCCTCGAAGTGAAAAATTCCCGTATTTTGCGGAAAAGCCAGATCCCGAACATCCGTACCGAAAAATATTACTACATACCGATTGACGACTACAAAACGAAAAATATCGAAGATAATCAGAAAAAACTTTGGTCTGACAATAAGTCACGAATTAATAAATGGGCTTCTGAAGACGGTTCAAGAAAAGGTGATGCTCTTGATTTCGCTCTGCCTGTCGGAGACAAGTTTTCGAGTTTTGTAGGGGGCAAAACCAGCCTTAACATCGACGGTTCCCAAACCATAACTTTTTCGGGGAAGAGTGAATGGACAGAAGGCCAGATAGAAACATCGGCATCCAAAAACTCTTCATTTCCGGCTCTTACAATGAAACAGGAACCTCAGTTCAGCATTCGTGGAAGTATCGGAGATAGAGTGACGGTCGATATCAAGCAGGACGAAACTGCACAATCGTTCTCTAATTTTGAGGAAAACGTCAGCATCAAGTATCAGGGTTTGGACGATGAAATCATTCAGCATATAGAAGCAGGTAACACATCCCTGAATCTTGAAGGAGCCACATTCGCGGGATACCGTGGAAGTCACAAAGGCCTTTTCGGTATCCGTACGGAGGGTCGTCTCGGTCCGCTGAAATTCACCGCAATTGCTTCCCAGGAAAAAAGCGAATCCAATACTAAATCATTCAGAGGTTCCGCCGAAGAAACATCGACTGAGATCAAGGATTACCAGTATAAAACCAACACATATTTCTTCCTCGATAATATATTTAAAGATCGGTATGCTACAGCTCGAACTTCGCTTGATCAGATATTTTATGTTTCGGCAGATTCAATTGCAGTAATCGAGGTATACGTTGATGACAGCAACAATAACAACAACCTCAACGAAGGCACCTATGCCTACCGTGGTGTGGCATTAGCTCAAAACATGAATACATCCGACATGGTGTATGATACGGTCGGATATGATGGATATTACCATAAACTCGATCCGCAAAGAGACTATTATGTCGACCGTTCCCTCGGTTTTATAGTATTTAACCAGCGTGTTCAGGACATGTCCACAGTCGGAGTTTACATCGAAACCAAAGACGGCAGAAAATTCGGATCACTCGAGTATAATCCGGAATCCGAAACATCCAAAATCGAACTCAAACTTATCAAAGCCAAAAATCAGCGGCCGTCAAACAAAGACACATGGGATCTCGAGTGGAAAAACGTATATGATCTCGGACAGCGAAACATCGATATCGAGGGGCTTGAAATCCGTATCTACCGCGCTGCAACCGACGGCGCCAACAAAGATACTCAGGACGGCGTGCCATTCATTCATATTCTTGGACTTGACAAGGCTGATGAGTTTGGCAATCCGACTCCCGACAATAAAATCGATCTTAACCGCAGTTTTGTAAATCAGTACCGCGGTGAGCTTATATTTCCCCTTTTAAGGCCGTTCGATTCGGAGGCGCCCGATGGAGTAACGGTTGAACTTAAAGAAAAAGTACCTGAAATATATGACACTGCAAATCAAAGCGAAAAAGACGAAGTATCGAAATACTTTATAGGAGTTAAAACCGCAAACAGACAGGCGGTAATCAGCGTGGGCGGAGGTATAGCCGGAATCATGGAGGGAACCGACCAGGTACTGCTCAACGGTCAACCGCTCGCCCGCGGCAGCGACTACCGGATAAATTACATGACCGGCGAAGTGACCATTCTTAACGAAGAAGCATTAAGCCCGACTGCCGATCTTGTTATTAAATATGAAGAATTAAACGCGTATCAGCAGATGCAGAAATCGCTTATGGGGCTTCGTACCGAATATGACCTCTGGGGTGATTCAAGAATTGGCGGCACCTTTTTATTCAATAATGAATCGACGCGGGAAAAACGTGTCCGGCTCGGTCAGGAACCGTCCCGCATGTTTCTCTTCGATACCGATGCACAGTTCAATTTTCAGCCGGGATTACTGACAACGGCAGTGGATAAACTGCCCGGAGTCGTTGCAGATGAAGCGTCACGGGTTAGAATCGAGGCTGAAGTAGCCCAGAGTTTGCCAAACATGAACACGAAAGGGGCTGTATATGTCGATGACTTCGAAGGTTCGAGAAATTCACCACTCAACATCATCCGCACTAATTGGACCGAAGCGTCTCAACCCGATGCATCCTCTACAGGCGGATTTTCTCTTGAACGCGGACGGCTTCAGTGGTATAATCCCTGGGATCGCATAGACTCAAAAAGTATCTGGCCGAACAAGGAAACCGAGACCCGTGAAAATACGGTTCATGTTTTGAATCTTGCGTATGGCAAACCCGAAGGAGTTTCCAATGATAAGGCATACGGCGGTGTAATGTCGGCTTTTTACGGTGCGGGCGAGGACTTTTCTCGGGCACGTTTTATTGAGATATGGGCGCGGGGCAGTAAAGGTACGCTCAACATAGATATCGGGTCGGTCACCGAAGACTTTTACCCGATTGAGGCTCCGAACGGATTGCTCGATACAGAAGACAAACCGATTCCGGGACAGGGACAGGGTGACGGAATTCTTACCAGGGAGGAAGATACGGGGCTTGACGGCTTGTTTGATGCACAGGAGACCGGAACAGGCGATGATCCTCACGGAGATAACTGGAATTACAACGATAAAAATAATTACAGCCATATTAACGGGACAGAGGGCAATGCCGGAGACTCGGACCGTGTCGGTATACCCGATACCGAAGATATTAACAATAATGGTATTCTCGATATCAAAAACGCTTATTATGAATACGAGATTTCTTTTGAAGACCCTTTTGACAAATATCTGGTAAAAGATTCTGTTCCGGAAGGCAATCCATCGGGATGGCGGCTTTTCAGAATACCGCTGTGGGATAACCCGGATGCCGAAGTCGGTGGTTCCGGACCACCCGATTCGACCCTTGTGGAATTCGCACGTATGTGGATTACCAAAACCGATACTACACTCATCCAGATCGCATCAATCGAAATTGTTGAAAACAACTGGCTTGAAGAGGGAATTTTTGACGATGAAGATAAAAATGTTACCGATGCGGTGGGCGATGTGGTGCGTGTTACCAGAGTCAATACCGATGAGAACCTGAACTATAATCCTCCACCCGGTGTCAAACTCGAAATCGACCCGGATACTAAAATCAGAAGGATGGAACAGTCCCTTGTGCTTGAATTCGAAAACCTCAGCGCCGGAAACACAGCTTTCATATACCGAAATTACGAAAAAATGGACTTTACCGATTACACATCGTTAAAAATGTACGTCCACGGTTCTGACAATTTACCCGATGTAACCACAGGCGGCAGAAACGTCGAACTCATTTTCAGGTTTGGCGGCGATAAGAGCAATTATTATGAATACCGAACTCCGGTTTATAAAAACTGGGTTGACGAAAACTATATGGAAATAGATTTCGAAACAATCACGGCGGTAAAACTTGCGCGGGACGAACGACTTGATGAACTCGACAGAACTCTGAATATTCTTCAACGCGAAATACAGCAGGCTGCGGCAGATTCACTGCAAGCTCTCGCCGACTCACTTCAGTTAGAACGTGACATTGTGAGCGCCATGGCCGATTCATTGAGAAAACCATATGCTTACCAGGATACGATCGGTACAAAAGTATTTACCCTCGCCGGTAATCCTTCACTCCAGAATGTCAAAATTCTTTCAATAGGTTTAAGGAACAATAATGAGTTCGAAAGCATCACCGGTGATGTATGGCTCGATGAACTTCGAATGGATGACTTGCGCGCGATGACCGGAACGGCAGCGAGGTTTGATATCAACACGGATCTTGCCGGATTTATTTCACTTGCAGGAAAAGCTTCGACAAAAACATCCGATTTCCATGACATGAATTCAAAAAAAGGTACGGGAAACGATACTACCGAATTGAGTTCTTCGATAAAAGCAAATATGGACCGCTTCGCTCCCAAGCGATGGAACCTGAGCCTTCCCATTACTGCAAGTATTTCGGAATCCGAAGCATTACCTCGCCTAAAAAGCGGTTCGGATATTATTCTCAACGAAAGCAAAAAGAAAGACTTCAAGTCGTGGAATACTGATGAAAAATTGCATTTCACCTATAGCAAACAATCGGATACTTCTATGCAACCCGGAATAAAACGAACGCTTTTGAACTGGGCGACGGAAAAAGTTCGCGCCGATTTTGACTGGGGCACCAGGGCTTCTCATTCGCCTTTGAACGGGGATAATGAATCGACAAATAAACAAATCAAAGCGACTTATGATGTCAATCCAAAAGGTAGAACTGTTAAAATTCTGAAATGGATGCCGAAATTACCGGGATCTTTCGGAGAAAAAATGGCTGAGACCGAACTTGCCTACACGCCAAGTGTGCTGAATTATAACTATACATACGATGATAATATCTCGTCAAGAACCAACATTGAGGGTGTATCAGATACGACTGAAACCAAACAAGCGAGCGAGAATTATAACTTTGGGTACAAACCTTTCAAATCAATTGATTATACCTATACACAAGGGAAAAAATTCGACCATCTTGTCGGCCAGGAAACCTCATACAGCGAAACAAACCGTATCTCCTACAAACCGCCTGATATTTTTAAGTTTATCACTCATAACTATTCGTATTCATCTTCTTACAATGAAACCGATAACCCACGTTACAGCCTTGCGAGCCAACTCGGTTCAAAATCGATCGGCACTAACAAGGATTTCACGATCAATGGAAATATTGCATGGCAGAATGTTTTTGAAATTTTAAGAACAACACCGAAAACACCCGAGAAAAAACCGGAAGCCGAAAAACCGGAACCACCAAATGGAAATAAGCCGGAAGCTGAGAAACCGGAACCGGAAAAAGATCAGCAGCCAGGCGAACCGTTCCGTAATAAAATGGTCAAAAGGCTGACCGAGACATTCAATCCGATAACGGTTGATTACAGCAATAATGATCAATTACAGTATGCCGGTATCGCGGAAAGGCCTGATTTTGCGGTCCGCTTCGGGCGCGGCACCATACCGGAACCGGATTCAATCACTGTTGTGTCACGTCAAAATACATCGTCCGGTGGTTATACATACGGTGCACGAACAGAATTTAAGCTGCCGATCGATATGGGAGTATCCGCCAAAATGAGCTACTCCGACAATGAAAGAATATCATCATCGGCTCAAACCGAGGACGAATCCATTACATACCCCGAAATTACCTATAACTGGTCAAAGGTGGAAACACATATTCCATTTGTAAGCCGTTATCTTACAAATATTTCATTAAATTCAGGTTATTCGATCAGTAACCAAAAAAGCTGGCAGGATAATGATCCTACACCGAAATCGGATAAAACTACTAAAAAATTATCACCTCTTATAAGCGTTAATACGCTTATTTTAAAGCAGATACAAACAAACTTTTCACTTACTGTTTCATCCGAAGAAACATATACCGTAACGGCGACGGAAAGTTTTACGATTGAAGACAGGGTTAACACGAGTACACAGATACGGTATCGTCTTAAATCATCGAGAGGATTGCTTTTTTTAAAGAGCGTCAAACTGAACAGCGATATCAATATAACGTTAGATATTTCAACCAGCGGCAACAAAACACGCAGAAGAATCGGCGATGAAGAATTGACGCTTACTAACAAGTCGGATTCATGGGCCGTTTCACCGAAAGTTGATTACAAATTTTCAAATAGTTTCAGCGGAGGCGCTACAATGGATTTCAGAAATTCAAAAGATCTGACCAATAAAGTGCATAAAGTCAGAGAAGTTTCTATTTGGGGAAAGCTGACATTTTAACCATATTGTAAGCATGGTAAACAACTCAGGTATTTTCTATGATTAAACATAAAGAAAACATACCTAAAAGTATTCACATACCGGCCGGCACCGGATTTTCAGGTATCACTTTATCTCTTATCGGCTTTTTCCTTATGCTGTGGCCATCATCCTGCAGAACAAACGACCTGCCCGAATTCGACGGGTCGACAGCGTTTTCTTATATTGAACAACAAGTAGCTTTCGGGCCGCGAGTTCCCGGCTCAAAAGCCCACATCGATACCTGTGAATGGATAACGAAGCAGCTTAAACAACATACTCCTCATGTTACCTTGCAGCATTTCAGAGATGCATTCGCGGGTGAAGTAGCCGATATGACCAATATAATCGCTTCCTTTTATCCTGAAAAAACGAACCGCATTCTTCTCTGTGCCCACTGGGACTGCCGTCCCTTCGCCGATCGTGATCCCAATCCCGATAATCATTCGGTACCGGTGCCCGGCGCTAACGACAGCGCAAGCGGTGTTGCCGTCCTGCTTGAAATAGCGCGGATACTTAAGGAAAATGAACCGCGGTACGGAGTTGATATTGTTTTTTTCGATGGTGAGGACGGCGGTTCATATAGTAACACCGATACATGGATTCTCGGTTCCAAGTATTTTGCGAAAACCATGCCGTCATCATACCAGCCCCGTTTTGCCATATTACTCGACATGATCGGAGATAAGGATCTATCGCTGACACGGGATTACAACTCGATTGACGCTGCTCCCAAAATATGGGCAAAAATCGAAAAGTACTGCAAGAAAATCAATATTCCGATATCAACAAAAACTTTCGGTATAACCGATGACCATATACCGCTTATCAAACGGGGGATACCGGCGGTCGACCTTATCGATTTCGATTATCCTTCATGGCACACTGTTTCCGATACCCCCGATAAATGTTCGGCAGAGAGTCTCGGGAAAATAGGCAGACTGGTGCTGAATATGATTTATGGAGAGTGAAATTGGTTCTATTCACACGACGCGACCTTATTGCTATTGCTGTTATTGCATTTCTTATTCTCACTGGCTTGGGAATCAGACTCGGCCTGTCAATGCAGGATCAACCAGATGATATTAAGGTAATTCGTAACGCAGTAAATCCACCATCAATACTTAACGATCCCGATTCACTGTCTTATACTGAAAATAGATCTTTATCGCTGATCGATGTCAATACCGCCGGGCATGAAGAACTGGAACAACTTCCGATGATCGGGCATTCACGAGCGCTTGCGATAATCGCATACCGTGAAGAGCACGGGCAATTCAAAAGCATAGAAGAGCTTACAAATGTTTCGGGAATCGGCCCCGGGATATTTCAGAAAATAAAATCGAATATTACGGTGCAGCAAACCGAAACCGGAAATACAGAAAGTAAATAAGTATTGAGTGAATAGCATCCTTTTTCTGATACTCATGATAAACATTCAAGGCGGTTATTTTTATGAAACGAAGGCAGTTTTTACAAGATAGCGCCGGCGCTTCATTGGCGTTTCCCGGACTGTTGACAAGTAATTGCGCCAGGGGAAAGGAATTCGATCTCCTTATAAGTGGCGGCACGGTTTATGATGGACTCGGAAATCAGGGGATCGGGGCCGATGTGGCGGTTTATGGCGGACGAATTGCTAAAATCGCCAGCTCAATCTCAAAAAACAAGGCTTTCGAGGTAATCGACGCAACCGGCAAGGCGGTCGCTCCGGGATTCATAGATCCACACACACATACCGATATCCAGCTTCTGGTCAATCCGAAAGCGGAGAGTAAAATCAGGCAGGGTGTGACTATTGAAGTCGGCGGTAACTGCGGTGGTTCGCAATTCCCGATTTCCGACGAATCTTTTGAGGAAAAGCGTAAAAACTTTGCAGACCATAACGGTGTCGAATTGACATGGAAAGATGCCGCAGGATTTTTCAACCGACTTGAAGAAACAGGAATGGCGATCAATTATGCCACATTTTTAGGGCATGGAACTGTACGTAATACCGTTATGGGCCCATATGACAGACCTCCGACGAATGAAGAATTGGGGCGGATGAAACAAATTGTACGGGACAGCATGCAGCAAGGTGTACTGGGACTGTCCACCGGCCTTATTTATAATCCTGGGAGCTTTGCGGAAATTGACGAACTTATCGAATTATGCAAAGAAGTCGCCCGGCTCAAGGGTGTTTATGCCACCCACATGAGGGATGAATCGGACTATCTGCTCGAGGCCATCGATGAGGCGGTCACCATAGCCCGAAAGAGCGGAGTCAGCTTACAGATCAGTCATTTCAAAACGATGTATCCCCGTAATTACGCTAAAATTGATAAAATGCTTCAGGCTGTCGATACTGCGACAGCGGAGGGTATCGATCTCTTGGCAGACCGTTATCCGTATATAGCATCATCGACCGGGATGAGCAGCTTCTATCCTCAATGGGTAAGAGAGGGTACTACCGATGAATTCGTTGCACGTCTGAAAGATCCTTCTCTCGACACCAAACTCAGAGGCTTTATCAGGGACTGGGAAAATAAAGCGGGCTCATGGGATAATGTGCTTATCAACGGAGTAAATCTGGGTGAAAACAAATTTCTGGAGGGTGCAACGGTCCTTGATGGCTCATCCAAAACCGGCAAAAAACCGTACGAATTCATGCGCGATCTGATGATCAGCGAAAGAGGCGGTGTTTCGGTTGTCAAATTCGCCATGGACGAGAACAATCTCAGGCGTGTTCTATCCCATCCACTTGTGGTCATCGGTTCGGACGGCAATGCAATCGCACCGTACGGCAAACTGGGCGAAGGCAAACCGCATCCCCGGTCATATGGGACATTTCCAAGAGTTCTTGGCAAATATGTCCGTGAAGACAAAGTGTTAACACTTCCACAGGCAATCAGAAAAATGTCAGCGCAGACAGCAGACAAGTTCGGATTTACCGACAGATGCCGTATTGTCGAGAGTTGTTATGCCGATCTTGTGGTGTTCGATCCCGATACGGTTATCGATAAAGCGACATTCGCCGACCCACATAAATACCCGGAGGGAATCGATCATGTTATCGTGAATGGTGTCCCGGTTATTCAGCATGGTGAGCATACCGGAAATTTACCGGGGAAAATATTGAAAACAAAACAAACATGAAAATTTAACGAAAATGGAACCATACAAAGAGTATAACGTATAATAAGTTACTTAAGAACTATAAACCTGAAAGACAAAGAGAGTACAGTGACTGAAAAGAAATCTCGCTCCCGCTTCTCTTTACCCGGGATAAGACCGTACATCCAGGGTTTTTTTCTGCTTTTTTTTCTGTTTATTTTTTTTAGGGTATCATACCCGTTTCATGAAGATTTCAGCAAAAACTTCTTTTTTAACCTCGATCCGCTTATTGCCCTGATAATGGCAATTTCCGGCAGCCCGGTAAAAATGACCCTTCTGATATCGCTCGTTGCCGTTCTGACAACCATATTATTCGGCCGTGTATTTTGCGGCTGGATCTGTCCAATGGGCACAATTTTCGATCTTTCAGCATATATTTTCTACCGGAACAAAAACGAGAACAAACCGTTCGGCAACGGCAGATACAAAAACATAAAATACTATCTGTTAGGTATTCTCATCATCGGCTCTTTAATGGGATTTACAGCGGTGATGTTTTTTGACCCGCTGGTATTCCTTTTCCGTGTATTGGCTCTCAACGTTCATCCTTATATAATACTTGCCGCCAATCAGGTTCTTCATTTAATTCAGCCGCTGGCAATGAAAATGGGTATGTACAAACTATCCATGATGTCGTTGGAACAGCCCGTTTTTCGCCTCGGCGCTGCAAATCTCTTTCTGTTTGCCGCAGTAATCGGGTTGATTGCCATGGAGCGCCGTTTCTGGTGCCGTAATCTTTGCCCTCTTGGAGCTTTTTTATCGCTCTTATCGCGGTATTCTATGTGGGGACGGCGAGTCAGCGATGTATGTATCAAGTGTTCAAAATGCACCCAAACCTGCCCCATGAACGCCATCAGTGAAAACTATATGAACACTTCGGCACGAGAGTGTATACAGTGCGAACGCTGTGCTCCCGTTTGCCCTGTCGATGCCATTTCGTTCCGAACCGGTGGTAAAAACCAGCGGTTTGAATTCAATCCGTCCCGCAGAAATATCATCTTTTCGGGCATCGGTGGAGTTCTTGCCAGTTTTGCCGCAGGTACTGCGGTGACGGGGAAAACAGTCCTCGATAAACGTCTCAGGCCCCCAGGAGCGTTGATTGAAAAGGATTTCCTCGATGCATGTCTCAGGTGCGGCGAATGTATGAAAGTTTGTCCTACCCACGGGCTTCAGCCAGCGATGCTTCAGGCTGGATTCGAAGGTATGTTTACTCCTGTTTTAACACCAAGAGTAGGCGCATGTGAAGAGCAATGCAACCTTTGCGGGCAAATATGCCCCACCGGAGCGGTTCGCCCTCTGCCGCTGGAGGAAAAACAATACGCAATCATTGGAAACGCCATCATCGACCGTAACCGCTGCATAGCCTGGGAACAGGGCAAAATATGCCTGATCTGCGACGAGGTCTGCCCCTACGATGCGGTTGAATTCCATATGGTTACCGACGAAAAAGGGACCATCCAGCGGCCGTTTGTCATCGAGGATAAATGTGTGGGGTGCGGCCAGTGCGAGAACGGATGTCCGGTAAACGGACCGGCGGCTATTTTCGTAACACCGGTCAACGAAGTTCGTAAAAATGACGGATCATACATCACAGACAGGGTCAAACAACTTCGTGAAGAGCATAAATTTGACGATGAAAAGGACTTTTACGAAGAAGAGAACATGCAGGATAGTGAAATTCAAAGCGGTGAAAATGCACCGAAACCATGGGAAACCAATACACAAAAAGAAGGTGAACTTCCTCCCGGATTTGTAGAATAGTTCAGTTAAAGGAGAACATATGATATCGAGAAGAGGATTTATAAAAACAAGCGCCGCCGCCGTTATGGTCAGCGGACCGTATTTCACAGGAAAGGTTTTTGCCGAGGGTAATGCCGATCTGGGCGTTATGACCGGAAGCGATATCGATGCCACAGTCCGCGCTGCAGTTGCCGCTGTCGGTGGTATCGGCGCATATGTCAAACAAGGTGACCGTGTTGCGATCAAACCGAACCTTTCGTTTGCATCACCGGTCAAACGTGCGGCAACAACCAATCCTGACGTACTCAAATCGGTTATGAATTTATGTCTCGAAGCGGGCGCCAAACAGGTGCTGGTGGTTGATCATCCACTTCAGGATGCGGCAATTATCGGGGAAAAATCTCCGGTGGCTGAAGTAGTGAAGGATACTAAAAATGCGACAATGATTCTTCTCTCGATGACGGAAAATCTGTTCAAGGAAACAAAGATAGAACGTGGCACAGCGATGAAAAGTACTGGTGTGGCAAAAATACTTAACGAAGTTGATGTTCTGATCAATCTACCCGTGGCAAAATCACACAGCGCTTGCGTGGTAAGCCTCGGTATCAAAGGGAACCTGGGGCTTGTTATGGACCGTCCCGCATACCACAATTCGAGTGACTTCAACCAGTCGCTTGCCGATCTTGCAACAATTATTCGGGCTGACTTAACCATTGTCGATGCTGTAAGGGCGCTTTCCACCCGAGGCCCGCAGGGTCCCGGTAAAGTTGTGGAACTCAACACCATCGTGGCCGGTAAAGACCCTGTCGCTGTCGATGCGTATGCTGTTACCCTCACACCCTGGAATAACCTTCAGGCAAAAGGCAGAAACATACAGCATCTTATTTATGCCGCCGAAATGGGATTGGGAGAACTTGACCCGACAAAACTGACTATTAGTAAAAAAACGGTGTGATAACTTTTTTGCATCCTTTCGAAATATTAGCGGTCTAATGATAAATAGCTCAAAATTCCATGATATATAGGTTATTTAAATATATCAGGGATTATTTAGCGAGCTTTAATCAGAAAAAAATATTCATGGCAAAAAATGCAATGTTTGCCTCAGTAATCAATTTATTATTACTCTATGTGAAATTAAGGGTCTCAAAATCAAAAAAAGAGATTCTTCACTTCGTTAAGAATGATAAAACGGGTAATGGTAGTTTTGTCATGATTAGTTAACAAGTTTATGCATAACTGTCCGGAGGAAATTAAAATTTTTTTACCGGGCACTATTGAGATTTGTGAATAAACCAGGTTAGGAAAGGATGTGATGACAATGAAGTTAATCATAATTATTGCTTCCGTTCTCAGTCTTATGACGGTAGTTATGACATTATTTGCAGATAGCCCTCAGAAATCGGTTCTTGACTTTACCATGAAAAACATCGAAGGCGAGGATGTACCCCTCAGCATGTATAAGGGTAAGGTAATCATGATTGTCAACGTCGCCAGTAAATGCGGCCTGACTCCCCAGTACGAGGGACTACAGAAACTGTACGAAAAATACGAAGAACGCGGTTTGATCATACTCGGATTTCCTGCCAATAATTTTAATAATCAGGAACCGGGGACAGACGAAGAAATAAAAGGATTCTGCACTAAAAATTATGGAGTCACTTTTCCCATGTTCAGCAAAATTTCGGTAAAAGGTGACGATATAGATGATTTATATACATTTCTGACCTCAGAAAAAACCAATCCGGGATTTTCAGGAGAAATAGCATGGAATTTCAATAAATTCCTTATCGACCGGACCGGCAAGGTTATTTATCGATTCGAGCCGAAGGTCAAACCGGAAAGCGATGAGGTCATTATGGCTGTCGAATATGCGTTAAGTGAGTAATATCGACTGATTATATAATACTGATTCAGGAGGTGCCATGAGTTTTACCAGTCGCAGAGATTTTCTGAAAAACGCCGCTATCGGCAGCGCTGCCGCAGGAACCGGATTGTCCGCTTCTGTTCTGTTTTCGGAACCTTCCGGTTTTAACCGGATAAGATACCGCGATCTCGGATCAACCGGCTGCAAAGTGAGTGAAATGGGGTTCGGTGTGCTTCATACACAGGACACAGCACTCATTCACGGCGCTATTGATTCGGGCATCAACTATTTTGATACTGCCCACGGCTACCAGAACGGTGCATGTGAGACTACGCTTGGCAAAGTGATGAAAACCCGCAGAAAAGAGATTTTTTTAACAACTAAAATAAGCGGCGCTCCGGAAAAAATGCGTGAGGAGATCGATATATCCCTAAAAAGACTCCAGACCGATTGTGTCGATATGCTGCTTGTCCATGGCCCCGGAAGCCGGGAACAGATTCTCAATAACGACACCATGCAAGTCATGGACGATGCCCGAAGCCAGGGGAAAACGCGGTTCATAGGATTTTCTACCCATAATCAGGTTGTGGGTCTCGATGCTGCAATCGAAAGCAACTTCTGGCAATCAGTAAGTCTGCCGTACAACTATTTTTCACCGCCGGAAGTTATCGACGCAATAAAAAGAACCCGTAAAAACGGCATTGCCATCATAGCGATGAAAGCGCTGATCACAGTCGAACGTCCGAGAAAACCGTTCCCCGATATCAGAACAGATAAAAATGGATCGACAACCAATCAACAGGCGCTTTTAAGATGGGTGCTCAATGACCCGAATGTCGATACAGTAATTCCGGGTATCGGATCTTTTGAGCATCTTGCAGATGATGTGGCCGTCATGGGTACAAAGCTGACCATGAATGACCGTCAGATCATTCGGCGTTACACCGCGAATGCAAAGCAGCACTATTGCCAGGGTATTGCGGGATGCACCGGCTGCAGGGAAATGTGCCCCTACGGTGTCGAAGTTCATGATTTGAACCGCTGTATTAATTATGCTTATGGGTATGGCAGTATCGATCTTGCACGATACAATTATTATAATCTGCCGCGCAGTTCCCGTATTGAGAAGTGCGATAATTGTGAAACATGTGTTGTCAAATGTGTCAACGGTCTCGATACGAATGCGACAGTGCATCGTGCCAGAACCTTATTTGCGTGATCAGGAAAACAAATACAATACAAATGCATCAGGAGGAATGAATGAGTTTTAGTTCGCGAAGGAATTTTTTACGTTCCGGTGCTGCGCTCGGTGCCGGAATTGCCGCAACAGGGTTTACGCCGCGCAGGATTTTCGCACAGAATTCGTCTTTCAAACGTATCGCGTTCCGTCAACTCGGTTCCACCGGCGAAAAAGTCAGTGAAATCGGATTCGGCGCAATGAATACACGAGATGACGAACTCCTCGAAGCCGCAATTGATATGGGAATCAACTATGTAGACACCGCATGGGTATACATGAAGGGCGTCAACGAGGAAATGGTCGGCAGAGTCATAAAAGGTAAACGGGATAAGCTTTTCCTCACGACAAAGGCGATTTCCAAAAATCCGGACGAACTCATGGGGCAAATGGAGATGTCACTTAAACGTCTTCAGACCGATCATGTCGACCTCATGTTGTTTCATGTTACCAATTCGAGAGAACAGATACTGAATAACGATGTCATGAAGGTTTTCGAGAACGCCCGCAAAAAGGGCATGTGCCGTTTTGTCGGTGTATCGACTCACGAAAATCAGGCGGAAGTACTCGATGCGGCGGTCGAAAGCAAGTTCTGGGAAGCTGTTCTCGTTGGGTATAATTATTTCTCACCTCCCGAGGTCGGCAAGGCAATTGAAAATGCCCGTAACGCGGGACTCGGTATCATAGGCATGAAAAATCTGCTCAATCCCGCCTCATGGCCGTGGAAAGAACTGGACGATATACGTACCGATAAACAAAAAGAAGATGGAAAAGTCACGGCCGCGCAGGCACTCATCAAATGGGTACTTGAGGATCGTCATGTGGACACAACCATCCCGGGTATAACTTCGTTCGAACAGCTCCGGGATGATGTTGCCGTTATGGGTATGCCCATGTCATTCGGCAAACGGCGCAGCCTCATACGATACGGCGAAGCACTGAGAGGCAATTACTGCTGCGGTGTGGCCGGCTGTACAGGTTGTCAGGAACAGTGTCCGAAGGGAGTTTGCGTCAATAACCTGAACCGCTGCCTGAGTTATGCTAACAGTTACGGCAGTATCGAACTTGCCCGTGAAAATTATGCACAGCTTCCACGGACATCAAAAATCGATATATGTGATGACTGCGACGAATGTGTTGTCCGGTGTATCAACGGTCTCGATTTGAATGAAACCATACGACGTGCCCGTGAATTGTTTGCTTGAAAAGTCTGTACGAACATATTAGATTGTCGGAAAATACTATTAACCGGCAAATCGGCGGCAGCAGGATTAGCCTGTAGGCATCCTTTAATCTGCCGTAAAAATCAACATGGTAAAGGAGTACTTTTCATGATCGGACTTTCAATAAAACGGTACTCGTGGTGTTTTATTCTTTTCATGTTTCTTATCACCCTGAGTGTAACGGTTTCGTTCGGGCAGGGGAAAGTTTTGTTTCTCGATGAGAAGCTTAATGGATTCACACGGGCGGAAGAGGTCAGGTTTTATAACGGCGGCAACCTGTATGAATATATAAATGGCCAGGCGGTATTTTATCTCAGTTATGGTTTCAAACGCTTAGAACACGGTGTCTATAAAAAAGCGGATAAGCAATACACGGTTGATGTGTACGAGTTAAACAGCAGACTCTCCGCTTTCGGATCGTACCGTCAGCAGCGTGACGAGGATGCTGATAAACTCGATGCCGGCGCCGAAGGTTCCATTCTGACCTACCTGACGGTATTCTACAAGGGACCGTACTATGTAGAAATAATCCCGACCGACTCGGAAAGTGAAGATATCGGGACGATGCGCGTACTTGCCGCAGCCGTATCAGCTAAAATTCCCGGTGACACCGATATTCCTCCTGAAGTTGCGTTGTTTCCGCAGAAAGGGCTTATCGCAGGATCTGAACGTTATGTTGATGAGAACCTGCTCAGTTACGCAGTCATGGGGCGCGGACTGACAGCCTCATATGATCAGGGGGGCGACAGCGAACTGCGTGTTTTCCTTGCGCTACCCGATAATAACGAAGAAGCGCTGAAAGTATACAACGGGTTCAATGAAAAGATCAAAAACGGGACACTGGCGAAACTTGAAGAAGTTCAGGGGATCAAAGGTGAAACCCCATATCGCGGCATGGCGATCATGTACATCCGTGATAAATATGTTTTCGGGTGCCTGAGTGTAAAAAATGAGGATATGGCGGCAAGTGTTCTCAACCAACTGTACGGTACACTGAAGAAAAAACAGTTGGTGCAGTAAAACAGGACAAAACAGGGCAACCACAATGGGTTGCCCTTACAGGCGATATACCCAAAACATTTAAGGGCACAAGATGTTGTGCCCCTACAAAATTTATGTGCCTATAATAAAATAGGGCAGACTCATGGGTTTGCCCCTACAATACATTGATGATGAGTTTTCTCAAATTTTGTTTCTCTAAAGAAAATGAGCTTATTATTCAGTCTTCTCTTATGGTTAATTCTTCCTCAAAATCTTTTGTCAGAGCCATTATCTCAGGACAGAGCGGAAACATTCATCAAATCACTGATCCATGAAGATATAAATTTGGATTCATATGCCGACCCGCAGGAACATCTCACCGCAAATCGGCTTGGTATCCGGTATGAAGGCGTACACCATAAATTCCTGATTTCCTACGACATCGACGACAACATAAAACGCCGGATAAGAAATAATCAGCTATCGTACACCGTAAAAGTAATTGAATTAAGGGATACTTATTCAAAACTCGAGTTCAGATTACCGGATCAAAACTACCGGAGAGATTTTTACTTCAAAGGAAATTACCTGATATATTATTTCAACAATAAAGATACACTGCTCATCGTAACGGATAATAACTTTAGTCACTATCACAGCAAACAATTTTATGAAACGTTCAAAAACAGAGAGTATAACGGGTAGAAATACCTCATTATCTCTAATGCGAATGAGGTATCTATTTATAATCTATACACCAATAATCTTATCGCAAAATATGTCTGTTCTTTTGTTATTCCGGTTAAGACCGTGCCATTTCATGATGGTTATTTCAGGTTCGGTGTCAGAAAAGATATTTTCGATGAACGGTTGAGAGATGTTTTCTCAGGTGATGAGTGAATTAACATGATAAAAGTTTTGTCACGGATTATTCATGCATTTCAAGACTGTTTTCGGTTTTGCACACCTTTGGATGTATAACATTTAAACGATTTAACCATGATCAAGTGTTACGAAAGTGATATATTCTTATGGATTGCCGGTCAGACGTATGTTAATGGACGCAAATGAACAACTTGCATAAATTATGAATTATACTGTATTTTGTTAATAGAGAAGGGTCAAATATACCAATATTATCGCAAGAAAGGAAATTTATATGAAAGATACCCAGGATAATAAAACAAACGAGTTGACCGGGAAAGTTTCAAGGCGCAGATTTTTCAGGGATGCTACAGCTACTGCCGCTGTTACCGCAGGGACGTTGTCACTGCAGGGCTGCGGTGGTAATAACGGAAGTGAGTCAGCGCAAAAGCCCGTCGGGAAACCTGTAGAAAAAGCGGTACAGGAACCCGGAAAAGTCAAATATGTAATCCTTGGCCGGACAGGACTGCGCGTTTCTCAGTTTTTAGGCGACCGTATGGCTGAGGTGGAAATGTACAAAGCCGCGCTCGATGCAGGGATTAACTACTGGCACAAATTCGGCCAATGGGTAGATCCTGCGCCCTATGAGTTATTCAGAAACCGTGACCGTGACTCATTCTACTGTGATACGGTAATAGGAACGCTCGATAAAGATAAAGCGATAGAGCTTTTCGAAGAGCGTCTCGCAAAAACGGGGCTTAGCAGAATCGATGGTTTCAAAATCCACTCCCAGTATAAAACGGCCGAGGATGTAAAAACGAAAATGGGTGCGGTTCAGGCATTCGAACAGCTTAAAAAACAAGGCAAAACCAGTTTTCTCATGATGTCGCAGCACACCAACACATCCGAAATATTCGAAGCGGCAATCGAAAGCGATATGTTCGATTTGATTCAGGTGCCGGTCAACCCGACAGTACCGAGAGATTATTTTACCAAAGAAGAATATTCCCAGACAACTCAGGATAACTATCTGGCGCTCATTAAAAAAGCTTCAGATAAGGGTATTGCTGTAACTGCGATGAAAGTCTTTCTGTATGGCGCCAAAAACTGGGAGGAAGTACCCGATCTCAAAAACAGGGTAAACAAATATCTCCCCGATAACCAGAGTATAGCGACCGCACTCATTCACTGGACGCTCAACGTTCCCGGCGTTGTTGCCTACGGCAGTATGTTATATTCCTTCGATGAACTCAAGGAAAACCTCGAAGCAGTCGGTGGTAAACTAACCGCACAGGAAAATGAGGGACTTAAAAGGTTTGCCGAATGCATGGGCGGATACTACTGCCGTATGTGCGGCGCCTGTGAACGTGCCAATCCGGATGGTGTCGCAGTATCCGACATTTTACGGTTTTCGGGATATTACAGCGGATTCGGTCAGCACAATATCGCGCGGGCATTTTATGCGGATATACCATATTCAAAACGTGTCGATGCCGTCAAAAACCTCAAACCATATGAAGAAGCATGCCCGTACGGACTGCCGGTTGCGAAACTTCTCAGGAATGCACACAGTAAGCTGGCATAGATTTTAGTGTTACGTAAATGTATTCAGTCTTAACCGGTAGAATGATTTTAATCGGTGACAACATTTTCGTCCGGAGGGGCAGGTTCCAAACCTGCCCCTACTTGTATTAATATCAAATATTGATAAACCGTACAAACTCCTGCGGTTTTTTTTCAAAAAATGCAATGATTTTTGAAAATATTTCGTCTCACATACAGAAAGATAGAATTAACATCAAAAAATCGCTGTCCGGGGAGAAAAAATCATGAAATCAGTAATACATCGTTCTGCTGCGTTTATAGTTGCCCTGGTTTTGCTGACAACAATAGGATCAGGATGCGGTTTACGCCCTTTCGGTGGGCCGCCGGGAGATAACATTGGCTCATGCAAAGGTAAAATGAGACTTACTTCCGGCGAAAATGTACGATTCTCGTTTGATGTTTTCAAACATGACGAAAACCTCGCTTTTTATATCAGCATTCCGCAGAAGGGTATTCGGTATATGGCGGTTGAGGACGTATCCTTCGATGACGGAGTGGTACATGTGGAAGGAAAACTGCCACATCAGGAATACGAGGGCAGGATTATCGGGAACAGCGTAACCTTCGATGGACAGTGGAACAGGTATAAAGGATCTTTCACACTGAAAATAGACGATTGACTCATATTTTTATAAAATAATTATTACTGTCGATTATAAAACCGCATGAATTATGCGGTTTTTTTTTATCTACCTCAAAAAATCACCTTAAATTGATAAAAATATTGTATAATGAATAAGATAATGCTTGACATATTAAAGTATTAATTATTAGATACAATATCAGATTGTATTCTCTAACAGGAGGTGTTTTTATGCCGATGCAAAAATTAAAAGAGTTTCTGGATAGTCACCAAATCAAGTATGTGACTATAAGTCATTCAAAAGCCTATACTGCGCAAGAAGTTGCGGCAACTTCTCATGTCCCCGGAAAGGAACTGGCCAAAACGGTAATAATTAAAATCGACGGTAAAATGGCAATGGCTGTATTACCGTCGTCATTTCAGGTGGATTTCTATTTATTGAAAAAAGCCATGGGAGCGAACATTATCGATCTGGCAGAAGAGGGTGAGTTTAAAGACACGTTTCCTGGATGTGATGTCGGAGCTATGCCGCCGTTCGGTAATCTCTACGGGATGGCCGTTTACGTTGACAATACATTATCTGAAGATAAGGAAATCGCATTCAATGCAGGCACACATACGGAGTTGATACGTCTGGCATATAAGGATTTCGAACAACTTGTCCAGCCAACGTTATTGAGCTTTGCCACCAGATAAAATATTATTTTAAGCCCTAAATAATTATATATTATATAGTAATTAATGATTTATCAAATATTGCTATC
>JAFGMP010000006.1 GCA_016927495.1 Candidatus Latescibacterota bacterium
ATATATTTTGGAAAATCATGAAAAAAACTATCGTGATCACTTGAGGCGTGGTGATATTATACATAAACTGAGTAAAACAGACTATATTTATTAATTCCCCTAAATTAGCTATTTCCATTTCAAACCGATACTCGCTTAATTTTTTATAGCTGTTGATTTCATAGGAATTTTTACAAATTACCCGTCATTGTACAAATTATGTAAAAATGCGATCATTATATGATAGATACCGAATGGCTTGATACTCCTAATCCTACTTTTAAAATCCGCTCCCTACCATAAAAAAGTGGAATCATCATATTTTTCATCTGACAGGAGACTGTATCATCCCACATCTTCTGCACCTGAAATTGTTTTAGACATATGAAGAGTCAGGGTGACACTTTCTATTCTTGAATCTTGAGGAATAATTGATATATTGAAAAAAAATGAGGTCACGTCTTATGTTTCCCTGAGCTGTCGTTCCGGTAAACAAATAAGACCCTGAACCGTTGCTCAGGCTGCCGTCTGTGCTTTCGAACAGCGTGTTATCCTTACTTACACCGACAATAACCTCTTTACTTTGGGAAAATAAGTCAGGTGTTACAACAAAAAATGTCAGTCAAAAAAGCAAAACCGGCATCAATAACGAGATTTTTTTCATATAATACTCTCCTGTGTTAATTGGTTAAATCGCTGTTTAAAATCATTGATATTTCATAAAAATATTAAATCCTTTAATAATAATTATTACTAATCCTATAGGATTATGATAATTAAACTCGCAATAAGTAAAAAGGTTTATTATTTTGGGGGATTTTTATAGTTAAAAGAAATTGAAGTGATTAAAAAACTATGATGATATGTACTCTCAGATAATATAGCTCCGATGTGACAAATCTTTTTTTAAATCAAGTAATTAGGCAAATCAAGAAAATCATGGTTTAGACAAAAAATAATTTAGGGCAACCACAGAGGGTTGCCCCTACACATTCCCTTGTCCCTGTTTTTCCCTTCTGCCTTTGTGCCTCTGTACTGCCTAAATACCTTTATCCTCAGCACTGTTGATGGTTGTTTTCTTATTCCTACGTATTTCCGATAAAAAAGGGGGATCACCAGATCGTTCCTTAATTTGCCTGTAGAGATATTTTTTCCTATATTATAACCTCTATGTTATCACCAATTACGCTGAAAATTTGAGGTCCACCTGTTCGATTATCCGCTCACAATCCTATTTGCCCTCACAGGCATCTCTTTTCTTGCCTATGTCATAAAAACCACAACCGGATTCGGTACTGCAATCATTATTGTATCGTTCGGTTCACTTCTCATCGGAACTCATGAGGCGGTTGTTTTATCAGCCGTAATCGATACATTCGGGGGAATAATCCTTTTCAGCAGAGACCCTGTAGTTGACGGCCGGTCATTCTGGGTACCTCTATCAATTGCCATGATTGCCGGTTCTGTTGCCGGTGGCATTCTTTTGAGTGTGATTCCTGCAGAAAGTTTCGACTTATTGCTGGCAGTGGTTATTACTATTCTTGGGATTTGGTTCGTTGCCGGCCGCGGTAAAGACGGTGAAGCATCGCTTGAACAGGAATTACCGTCACGGTGCAGTAAAAGTGATCTTTCTGTATCCGCATTCGCCGGGCTTTGCGGTGGTCTGTTCGCGGTAAGCGGACCTCCAATCGTCTACTGGCTGGGAAGACGTTTCGTCAAACACTCATTTAGACGGGCGCTGATTGCGGTATTTTTTTTCGCCACAATTTTCAGGCTGATCACCTACGGCGCTGTGGGATTGCTTCACACAAATTTATGGATGCCTGCACTTTTCACCGTACCCGGCATTATCCTCGGCATAATTCTTGGCAACCGCATATTTATAGCGCTCTCGGAGCGTGCATTCAGCCGTGTGGTAGGTACTATTTTGATCTTTGTAGGTATCAGGCTCCTGTTGAAATAATCTCTCAAAAATGAACTGCACCTCAGTAAAGCTGTAATGTTTTAATTTAGGGCACAAGATTTTGTGCCCCTACGACAAGATTTCATCTGATATAATTAACGGTCCTTCATCAATTCATCAATTTTGTGATTGAAAGAAACGGTAACTGTGTGTATTATAAAACTAACTATTTTCATTCTCTATTCGAAAAATATCAATAACATTTCCATAGGGAGGTTATAGCATGACACCCCGTGAACGTGTTCTCAGGGCATTTCGTAAACTCGACGGCTATCCCGACCGTGTGCCCGTTCAATTCGAACTCTGCCGTCAACTGCTCGATTATTTTGGGGATAAACTCGGTATACCGGCTCATTATACTGACAACCTGTATGAGGATGTCACATACCGTATCAGCGGCAACGAGGTTCGTACCGCCATGGGATGTGATGTCGTCGTAACCGGCGCCGGGGCAGCGAGTAATTTCACGCCGAAGAAGTTCGATGATGGCACCTGGCTCAATGAGTACGGCATGCGTATGAAACAGGGTGATATCTATGTGGAGGTAGCAGAATATCCGCTGGCAGAGGTACATACCGCCTCCGATGTTCACGCTTTTTCATTTCCCGATCCCCATGCTGCGGGGAGATATGATGATGCCAGAGCGCTGGTGGAAAAGTACAGGGGCGATTATTTTATCATAGGTGATATCGAGGTAACCATATTCAGCCTTGCCCACCAGCTTGTGGGTTTCGAAAAGCTTCTGCTCGATATGGCTTTGGGCGCCGAATATCTGGAACCGTTGTTCAGTGCATGCGCCGATTTTCAGATCGAGGTTGGCAGACATCTGGTCGAACTCGGTGTCGATGCGTTTTGGGTTGGCGATGATTTTGGCAGCCAGACCGATCTGCTCATGTCGCCGCAGATGTTCAGAGACCTGCTCAAACCGCATTACACCCGCATGAACGTAGAACTCAAACGGGTCAATCCCGATGTTATCCCTATTCTTCACTGTGATGGCGCTGTCAGCAAACTGCTCGACGATATTTACGAAACAGGATTCGAGGTGTTCAATCCAGTACAGCCGGGAGTTCCGGGGCATGGCCCGAAAGAGCTTAAGGACCGGTTTGGCGATAAATTTGTATTCTGGGGCGCAATCGACCAGCAGGATCTTTTGCCAAACGGCACCGACGAGGATCTTGAGGCGGACATCAAAGAAAAAATCGATATTATCGGCAAAAACCGCGGCTATATGATATCGCCGGCACACATTATTCAGGCGGATGTTTCACCGGAACGGGTCGAAAAATTTATCGAGTTGTGCAAAAAATACGGGAGATATGAGTGAGGAAAAATTATTGAAAATTAAATGTCATCTGATTAACTTTGGGTGGATGAAATGTTCCGATAATTATAAACGGATTTGGTGCTATATCATGAAATGCACCGGTTGTGCCTAAAAAGAAATACAAATCTTTTCTTATCGCAAAATTATCATAATATTTCTTTTTCACATCATTGATTGCGATTGATTCATTATTGTTATTATTTTTCAGACAATTCCAATAAAGTTGACCTATTTCCCAATCCGTGATCATTAAGTTGCATTTTTTACCATTAATATCTTCAAATTCATAAGAAAATTTGTAGGGAAGTTTTGGCATTATTTTAAAATAATGATCAAAAGAAGCCTCATCAAAAAGATTTCTTTGAGCTAACTTAGCTTTAACTTTCTTGAGTTTTTTTTGATCCCATTCAGTATCATCCTTTTTATATTTAAAGGCGTTTATTGTAGAAGGCTTAAATACTGCAAGAGAAAGTTCATTATTCTTTGCTTTTGCAATAAGTTTTTCTATATCATTGAATATTATACATTGATTCAGAATTAAATCTTTACGTTCATTCCAATCATGTTTTCTGCCTGTGCCAATATGGTTTATAACTTTTATTTTATCAATATACATGGCCGAAAACTCTCAGGTCTTTTGTCAGATTTATGTTTTTCAAGTTCAATTTCTATCCAATTATATTTTGAAAATTTACTATTATTTTCTAGTAGTCTGAATGGGAGTGGATATATCCTGACCCAGGAACCATCTTCTTGAATTCCGGCAGTGCATACAAGTTCGATATATTTTGACGAAATAGCCGGATAAGTTTTAACTGTAATGAGAACTTTTTTCTTTAATACCATTATAAGTTCCTGATAATCATCTCATTGTCGTCAAGATCCGTAACTGCCTTTGCAACAAGAGTTCTATGGCATTTATTGGGATCTTTTTCAAAGCAGGTCAATGCAATACGTTTTTTTTCTATCAAAAGGTGATATATTGTTTCTATGACATCATTTGCTTTTCTTAAGGTGTTACGCTCATATTCCTTAAAAAGAATTTTGTAATCATACAAATTTTTAAGATTTTTCCTTTTATCTGAATTAATACCCACTTCCGGGAAATGACAATATTTAATGCCAACACTCTCTAATGCGTTTTGTAACGTTTTTTTTGAAAAACCATACTTGCGGCTTATTGGATTTTTACGAACATCGCAAAGTAATTTAACATCCACTTTAATAAGAACATTAAGGAATTCTTCCAAACTCCTACCTTCATATCCTATGGTATATAATCCCATATTTTGATTTTTAGGACGGAGTCTATTTATTGTTTCCTGTTCGTCCTTATTCATCAATTTTGTAACTATTTCACTATTTATGGCATAAAATGGATATTTTCGATATACATAACGAATCAAAGAATCACCACGTAATGAACAAAAGTTATCTTTTATCCTATTTATTGAGTTTTTTTCAAAAAATGAAAGTTGATCGATATAACCTTTTTCTCCATCAGCTAAACGCCATTTATCACCTTCAACAAGAATACCTTTTGCTGATAATTTTCGTTTGTCATTATAAGCCTGAAATGAAAAACATCCATATTTATACGGGACAAATTGATAGTGCGACATGTTTCGTTCCTGGCATAAAAGAAACAAATATTTTTGCATATCGGTATTTGGCAGATCACCACCAAAACTTTCCAATAACGCCAAAAGTATTTTCTCTCTACTGTTCATATGATATCCTTTATTAAGTCAATTTAATGCGTAATATAAAGCATTTAAGTAAAAAAGCAAGTAATGTTATAATTAATTACACTTTTTATTTGTTACTTTGAGTTATTATTGTATAATCATACCGACATACCGGCCGAAATTATGAAAGATAAAATAAAGATTTTTCTTTCAATTCTCAATTTTAATATATTAAAGTTGTGTATGCCGAACAATCTATTAAATAAGTACAAAGATACTATCAATGCCAACTAAAACCTTCAAAGCATTAGTCGTCGAAGAAACTGCTCCCGGTACTTTTATCAGAAGTATCAGGGAACGCTCCATCGTTGATCTCCCTGACGGCGATGTGTTGATCAGGGTTCACTATTCTTCCCTGAACTACAAGGATGCGCTGTCGGCTTCGGGACACAGAGGGGTGACCAGAAACTACCCACATACTCCGGGTATCGATGCCGCGGGAGTTGTGGAAGAAAGCAGCATTGAATACATTACACCGGGCGATCATGTGGTTGTAAACGGTGTTAATCTCGGTACCAATATACCCGGTGGTTTCGGCCTGTATATACGGGTTCCGGCTTCATGGGTGTATAAACTGCCTGAAAACCTTTCGCTCAAAGACAGCATGGTGTATGGCTCAGCCGGATTTACCTCGGCTTTTCTTGTGTACAAACTCATAACTCACGGTGTCACACCCGATAAAGGGAAAATACTGGTTACCGGTGCGACCGGAGGAGTCGGGTGCATCGCTATTGCAATTCTGGCGAAGATCGGATATAATGTCGTCGCTGTCAGCGGAAAAACACACGGGAAACAATTTCTTTTTGACCTTGGGGCACAGGAATTCTTACATCGGGAAACATTTCTCATAGATGTGGACAAACCGATTCTTAAAGGAACATGGGCGGGAGTTGTCGATACCGTCGGCGGTGATATCCTGTCGGCAGCTATCAAATCGACAAAATATGACGGCGTCGTGACCTGCTGCGGTAACGTAGCATCGTCGGAACTGCACACGACGATCTACCCGTTTATCCTTCGGGGTGTCAGCCTTCTCGGCGTGGATGCACCCCACTGTCCTGAAGATATCAGGTTGAAATTATGGCATAAACTTGCAAATGAATGGCGACTCGATCATCTTGAACGAATATATTCCGAAATCTGCCTTGAAGAATTGGACAGCGCAATCGACCGTATTTTGAAGGGTCAGATCATAGGTAGGGTAGTTGTAAATCTGATAGCATAATTGTATATCACCTGCTTTATTTCATGAGAAAGCCAGTTATTCAAAGGATATTTTATGAGAATCCATTTTTCGTCATTATCTGTCAAGAAGGATGAAAATCATCATTTTCACTATCCTGCGAGTGTGTTCTACATTTTGTTTTGCGTTTTTTCGAGTGTTTCCTGCTGTGGCAAAAACACAACAATAAAAGACGGCTTGATCGAAGTTTCAACAGAACAGCAGCTTATAGATGCCGTCATAAATGCCAAACCGGGTACCATTATTGAGGTTGCTGATGGCGACTACCGCTTCGATGACGCTCCGCTTCATATCAACCTTAAAGGAAATGCCGATTTCCCTATTATAGTACGTGCAAAACATCAAGGTAAGACACAGTTTTCGGGTGAGTACAGCATGCTGCTCAAAGATTGTTCTTATGTTACTGTCGAAGGTATTACCCTGAAAAACCGTGCGCTTAAACATGCTCTATCAAATGTCACAGGTACTGAAACATGGATCGAAGCGATGAGGGATGAACTGCCATATCATGGTTCTCTGATGGTATTGAATTGCGATCACTGCCGTCTGACACGTCTTTCGATACAGCTTGAGGAGCAAAAGGGATTCACTCCGAAAATGATCGAGGATCGTCTTCCCCGTATGCACTGGATTAACCTTTCCGGCGGAAAGTACAATCGTATCGACCACTGCAGAATGGAAAGAAAACGTAACAGCGGAGTATATATCGAGATTGGCCCTCTCGAACAACATTTCAGAATCGATCGTAACCACTTTGCCGGAAGGTCTCCGGGAAACTATAACGGTTTCGAGATAATACGGTGTAATCCCGGCAACCTGAATAATATGTACGGCCTGATCGAATACAATCTTTTCGAAAACTGCGACGGCGAGGGGGAGATTATTTCGGTCAAAAGCAGCTATCTCCGAATCAGCCACAACACGTTCAGGGACTGCAAGGGCATGCTCTGCATTCGTATGGGCAGTCAGGTCACGGTGGATTACAATTTTTTTCTGAATCCCTCAGGTAAAGAAGGCGTCGGTGGCGTCCGCATTCACGGGAATGACAATAATATTCTCAACAATTATTTCGGGGATCTTACCGGGTATGGATTGATGACGTTCTGGGGTGATTACGATAAACCTGATTTTACAGAGCAGGATACCGACTTCTTCAGGTATAACCTGAGTGCCGAAGCCAATTCCTATCGCAGGACATGCAGGGCGAGAATCGCATTCAACACCTGGGCAAACTGTTCATCTTTTCTGCATTTGGGTGAATTCCGGAAAAATGAACTCGCAGATATGAATTTGCCTCCGAAAGACTGGACAATAATGAATAACATTGTTATGTGTAAGGACACGCAATTTGTCAAAGGCAAGGGTGAAACAGGTTTTCGCTGGTTCGGCAACATGTTCTGGAATCCGGAGGGCAAATGCAATCCCGGCAGAGAGTTTCGTGAGTCGGCGGTTATAATAGTCGATCCTCAGCTTGTAAAGACAGATGACGGACTCTGGCATATAATAAAGGACAGCCCTGCCGTCGACAACATGCGGGGTTGGTACTATCCCGCTGAAATAATCCCCGATTTTAAGGTTGATATTGACGGCCAGCCCCGTGACCTTGAGGTAAAAGTGACCGAACCGCAGGAGCAGAGTGAATTCAAATTCGATGTTGGAGCAGATGAATTTTCGGATGCCGCTTTAACAAACAGGCCGTTGACAAATAAAGATGTAGGGCCGAATGTGGAATGAGTCAGATGCGAATATCCAATATATAACCATAACAATAATCATGTTTAGTAATTTCTTGACTTGATTCACAATGTATGATATATTTGAATTGTGTTCACTATTTTTAAATTGTGGAGTGAAAATACATGGCGGAATTAAAAAAAGCTACTCCCGAAGATTTTGAAAATATATACCCGCTTCTCCTCGATTTCAATAATCCCGATATCACAAAGAATATGTGGAAAAACATTTTTTCTCCTCCCTGGAAGATGAATGAAGATTATTGCGGTTATATGCTTGTCGACGATAATCAGATTGTGGGCTATTTAGGTTACGTATTCAGCAGACAGTACATTGATGGCAATCTGACAAAATTTTGTAACCTGACAACCTGGATTGTCAAAGAAGAACATCGCGGCCAGAGTCTCGAACTGTTTTACCCGGCCATGAAACTTGAAGATTATGTTGTTACAGATTTTTCACCCACGCCAAGTGTGCTCAAAATGTTTGAGAAGCGGTATAAATTTAAAATTCTCGAACATGGAATGCTTTATTCCTACTATATCCCCTCGATTAACATTTTAAGAAAAAAATGTAAGATTACTTTCGATGATAACATTGATACCAGAGTTCTTTCAAAAAAAGATGCCCTTATACATGAAGATCATAAAACGCTTAATATCAGACGAATTCTAATTGAAGATGATGATGGATATGCATATGTGGTCGGGAAGCATAAAAGAATGCACAAGGTTCGTCATTTGGAGCTTATTTATATCAGCAATCCGAATATTTTTGCACGAAACAGAACATCGGTTATAAACAGTATTTGTATAATATTCATGGTTTTGGGGATTATGATTGAACAACGACTTATGTGTGATGTGTTATTACCGCATAGTTATCTCAGAAAACCTTATACACCAAAACTATATAAAACAGGCATCCCCATTCAAACATCTGATATTACCCATCTTTATTCTGAAAAAGTCTCATTTTAATATGTGATATTCTATCAACATTATATGAAAAAAATCTTTAAAAACATTGCCGCCTCTTCTCTGTTTTCCCGACTTACAGAAATGTTATATACCGGTATTGGTTCTATAATTTGCTTTCACAGGGTGTTTCCCGATTCGGAGAGTCACGCTGATTTGGGATTGCAGAATGCACACATGACCCCGGATACATTTGCAGGATTAATGGATATCCTCATCGAAAAGAACTATACGTTTCTTTCGATGGATGAAGTTCATGAGCTATTGATTAAACGGCGGCAAATCCGTAAAGTTGTAGCGGTAACATTCGATGACGGGTATAAAGATACCTTTGAATATGCGCTTCCGGTTTTGCAAGAAAGAAATATTCCGGTGGCGGTGTATGTAATGACGGGAGATCAAAATGAAATACTAATTCCTTGGTTGATACTTCTTATGGATGTTATTTATCAACATTCAGTAATTTCATTCACCATTGAAAATAACGTATCACAGTTCAGAACCGATACATCCTATGGTAAGAAAACAGCGATTAATTCTATTCTCGATTTAATATTCAGCAGTGAGAAAAATCAAATTGCACATTTAAGAAAAATTATTCATCACATTAGTCCCGGGAGTAAACCTCCACAAAATATTCTTTTACCGTATGACAAACTTCAACATTACAATAAAAATCCACTTGTTACTATCGGAGCCCATGGTATTGATCACAGTAATCTGAAAGCTCTCAACAAACCGGATGTTGAAAAGCAATTCAATGATTCGAAGAAATGTCTCGAAAAAGTCCTCGGCTCACCAGTTGTACATTTTGCATATCCGTATGGTGGTAGG
Source organism: Candidatus Latescibacterota bacterium (assembly GCA_016927495.1). GTDB lineage: Bacteria > Latescibacterota > Latescibacteria > Latescibacterales > Latescibacteraceae > JAFGMP01. The sequence continues at coordinate 9,806 of JAFGMP010000006.1, forward strand.
GAATTCGCAGGAACCAGAGAGTTCCAATTGGCGAAAGAAGCCGGATATCTGACGGCTGTTACAACTCGATATGGCCACATTTTCCCCGGACATGCAGAATTTCTTATGTGCTTACCGCGAATTTCTATTGGGCCGGCAGTGTGCGGAGACAGCCAACTTTTTCAGTTTCTAATGAACGGATGTATTGCTATGATGAAAAATAAAGGGAAAAGATTCATCACCGCGTGATATTTTTATTAGTGAAGAGCCTAAAACATATGTAATGATTCGTATGTGGAGTGGGGTTTATTGAAAAATAAATAGTCTGAAAACTTTATTCCGAAATTTTCCCAACAAGTGTATGAACACCATCAAGTACCCGCATTTCAACAGTTTCAGCAAAGGGTGAGGGAATAGTGAAATAGGTCATGGCACGTTCTCCCTCATAGCCGCCTTCTTTCAATATCTTCAATGTCGGCAGGTATGCGAATACTTCATTACAGTACCCGGCCACCCAGACAAACTGGTTTGACGAGTATTTGGTTTTTATTTTTTCTGAATACCCGGCTACAGTTTCCCCACCGATTCCAACCAGCAGCAGATCATTTCCAATGTGCATCGCCTGCAGCGGGCATGGATAGGTTGTGTCGATTTTACCATTATTCTCAATTTGTTTCAGCAAGTAGGCCGACTTATTCCGTATAAAAGTATCATCCGAATTCAGATTGTCTTCCAGTTCATTTTTATCGGGAACATGCTGTAATTCTAATGCCGCTTCACCATAGGCACACCTCAGTTGGCCGGTAACCGGGATCTGTTTTCCATCCAGCGCTTTTTTCACCGCATCCGCCAGAGCTTTTCCGTGCCCCATTGCATATTCAAGCTGGAACCGTGCATTGGGTACCAGTTCTCCGCCACATCCCTGAACAAATAATGCCACAGATCCAGGATAATACTCTTCGATATATCGCTGTGCGTATCCGGGGTAATCGCCGCAAAACTTGTCAATATTAAGCGTAATCGGGTGACAGGAATAACCGAAAACAATAGCTTTAACAGCGCCGTCGGAATCTATCGCTCGCAGAACCGGCACTATATCATCCCTTGGCCCACCTGTATAATACGATGATGGTGACGAGCGGTATGCGATACCCTCAGGAGTCGGATAACGGCGGCTTACCGCAAACGGTACGGGTTTTACACTTGAAAAAGATATATCAACAGGCTCGAGATTATGCAGAGATTCTCCGATGACATCGATATATCTGTTTTTCAGCCATGGTACATAGGTTTCAAGCTTTTTGGCATATTCATCGGGTAATGTCTTAAAGGGATTTGATATCCCCGGACCACAGTGTGTGTGAGAGGTGTTGAACAGTATAGTTTCACGGGGCAGATTAAAACGTTTTGTTACCTCCAGAGCAATATCGTTAGAAAACTCTTTCGTGAGTCCAATAAGATCGGCTGTCACAATAACAGCCTTTGTACCATCCGGGTCTTCTATTGCAAAAGCTTTAACATACAGGTCATGTATTTTCCCGGCAGATGGCTTTCCGGCACCATAACCGACCATCCATGAAGATTCTTCGGGTGTGATAACACGTGATGCAGCCCCAGCTTTCCAACTGTCGGCATCTGAATAATCAGGACAACAAAGAAAAAATACAATGTGTAAACAGATTAAATATTTCAAACAACTCTTTTTGATACGTGTGAATTCAGTTATGATACCCATATATACTTACTCCATATTAATTTAAACTTTCGTACTGTATTTAAAACACAGACGCTCAGTATTTTAATATATCACATTAGGAACGAAAGTGAATACCTTTTGTAATTTTATTTGATATGATATTTTATCAAAAAATTTTTGGGTAAAATTAGGAAAGTTGACTATTTTAAACATCTTTTTTAGATTTTTTACGGGGATTGGAAATACCATTTTATTACCAAATATATTGAGAAGGAGAGGAAGCATGAATGATCATGATTTTTTCAAACTTTTACCTTGGCGTTTGGTTATATGTCCGGTATTTATGGCGCTTCTTTTAAAACCGTCAGAGTATGTTTTTGCCCAAATGTTCGATGCCGGACTGCATTTCAATGTCGCTTCACCACAGGGCAAGTTCAAAGATAATGTTGACCGTAATGGGTATGGTATTTCCATCGAAGGCCTGATTAAACCAAGCCCGTTACCAATTAGACTTGGAATCGATTTCGGATTTTTACAGTACGGCCGTGAGCGACGTAGTGAGCATTTCAGCCAAACCATTCAGGATGTAAGTGTCGATGTCACCACCTCAAACAACATTGTAACTTCAAACATTTTTCTTCGTTTACAGCAGGATTATGGCGTTCTGATGCCCTATATTGATGGCGTCCTCGGTTTACAGTATCTGTATACCGAAACAACTATCGAGGACGAAAACCATAATGATGAACCGATTGCTTCGTCAAAAAATATCGATGACCTCACATTCTGCCGCGGCGTGGGTGGTGGAGTAATGGTACCGCTCCATACATTCAATAAACAGTATGGTGGTTCACGGTGTTCCGGTTCAAAACTGCCGGTAACACTGATTCTGGATTTCAAAGTCCGTTATATGTACGGTGGTAAAGCGGATTACCTCACCGAAGGTTCGATTGACCGAAGCGGAGATGAATACACTTATAATGTCAGTAAATCCGAAACCGATCTGCTGTACTTCCGGCTGGGTCTCTTGATCAGACTGTAGATAGTTCTTATATTTTTGTTGCACCGTAAATAATAAAGGGCAACCACAAGGGTTGCCCTTACAAATAGATAATCCTTGTTCCTATTCTTGTTCTTTGAACTTTGAATTGTATTAATCCCGACAATCCTTGATAATCCTGGTAATCCCAGTCATTTTCCCCCTTTGGAATTTGTGCCTGGTTTAATGTAGTCAAGTGTTTTTTTTAAAATTTTCAGAATAATCTCTCTCTCGTAGAAGTAATGTTGTAATGTGGGAAAGGCTCTGCCTGGTCTTTTCATCACTTCAAAACCGTCATCTTCCGTGTTTCGGTGAATCCGCCGAAACGAAGCCGGTAAAAATAAGTGCCCGATGCGAAATTGCCGGTATTCCATGTCGCCATATGGGAACCCTGATCACGGTATCCATCCACGAGCATATCAACAAGCTGACCGCTGCGGTTAAAGATTTCGAGCCGGACATTGCCGCCGCGGGGAAGACGGTATTCAATGGAGGTGTTCGGATTGAACGGATTGGGATGATTCTGGCTGAGAACAATGGCCTGCGGTTTCTCGTCTGTCTTGTTGACTGCCGTGACTGAACCGTAATCATACGGGTCATTGATCAGTTTCCATTCGGTCTCGCCGGGATCGGCTCCCTCGCCAAGGGAATTCAGATAATCCGAGCGAAGCTCAAACCGCTGGAAATCGGTGAGTGACCGTGCAATTATCTGGCTGTCGGCGGTTATTTCATACACCGGTATATGTGCCGGATTAATGTCACTGATCACACCGCGTTCCAGTGCAATGCGGAACAGGCCGAAATTCCCGGGCTCATTGCCACTGAGCCAGGCGCCGATGATATCGACATGATATGACTTCTTCCCGAAAATTATGATGTTGCTGAGGATATCATTCGCTATATAGCGCGTCTCACCGTTTAACTCAACCGGATGGGGGCCGACATTGAAGTTTCCATCACGTCCGATAATACCCTCCACAATGTGGAGATTAACCTTGGAGGTAATGTTGTTGTCAATGTTACGCTGCGCCCAGGTTTCCATGCCGAGACCGGTATAATCGTCATAGTCACTCTCTGCCGGCGGCGTTTCCCACCCCCAATACCCTTCGCTTACATGACGCTCCCACAAGGCATATATCATTTCTCTGGCGCCCTCGATCATGGTATATCTTCCCGGCATACTTACGGTGTCATTCCATGGATTACAATGATTTACATATCCGGTATTGCAGGTTCCCTGAATATTCTTTGCAGAAAGCGTTATGCCCATTTCATGAGTTTTAAATTTGGCAAGATTAAGGTAGAACGTATCATCGGCATTGAATGGATAAAGATATTTGATTTGTTCAAACCACTGGGAGCCTTCAGGAGTATCGAGCAGTATCGATCCGCTTGTCCCGACATTGCCGGCCGGAAGTCCCGCTCTTTCAGCCATTGCGGGATAGTCGCCCTCTTCCTTCAATCCATTCTTTTCATTAATATATATCTGACTTCCTGAAACACCCAGTTCCTGAATTCCGGCGATCACTCCTTCGGTAAAATATGGGTGGGTCACAATACCCAGTGTCATTTCATAGGGAATTTCCCCATACTTATACCCCAATAAAGAGGCATGCCACTGGCCGCGGCTCGTGAGGTTGGGTTTTACTGCCACCTTGTTGGTGATCGGCACACCGCCATCAGCCTCGGATTTCGGAACAAAAACCGCACGGGAGAAGGTTAGCCCGGCCTCTCTGATGGCATCGAAATTGTTTAAGTCATCTACGCTTGTACGCATAATGAATACGGCATCGGGATTGTTTTCGATGAACTGATGAACGCCGTAAAACTCCGCTGAAGTTCGCTGCCGTGATCCTAATACTTGGATCGGTCGTATAACAGCAAGACTACCGGATGCGGCGGACATTGTCAGGAATGTTCTTCTATTGAGCATGCTTCTACCTCCTTAAAGGTATGTACGCAGCTATTGTGCAATATTGATTCTTACACTGTATCTACGCTTATGGTTTACCTCTGTTCTAAAAAAAATTGTATTACATAATTTTATTTAACCGTTTGTCCGTAACTCTCTATGCCGATCTATCCAGTATCCCCATGCAACTAAAAGCCATATCGATAAACCGAGTATCGCTATTGGTTTCTCCGATGGCGGTGGCGGTCCAAACGCATTGAGCACATATATAAGACTCAGGAACAGCACTAATCCCCACAGGCCGAATGTCCCTTTTATGTTCAGAGCCCGAGTGGTTTTCATATACAGGAATGCACCGAATATGAAAATTGATCCCTCCAGCAGCATGGTCAGTAAAACTGAATTCCACAGGCCTAATCCCATTTTGAAATTCTGCCAGGGCGATAACGGCAGATCGGGGCGGTGTGTTATTAGATCCAGTACCCAGTGACTTGCGACAAGTCCACCCAAAATTATTGAGCTTTTCAGATTTCGTTTCAATAAATAGTAAACCGAACCGAATAATACCGACCAAAAAAGAACGCTTATTAAACTGTGGGAAAATGGGTAATAGATAAAATTCAGGGGTGTGAAAGCAGTGTTGCCCGAATCGATTTGCACACGTTCAATCCCGGTAAACAGAAAAACCGGCCACAGTAAATCGATAAACTGGGATGCAAAAAACATAGTTCCCAATGACGGCCTTTCATCGATCTTTTTTGCAGCAAATCCGGCTCCGAAATGCCCGATAAACATGATCATGTCCCTTTTGGGGATTTAAGCTCATATATTTCAATTATCTATTTATATAATTATTAGTGTGATCAATTGTCAAGCATGAAAAAATGATTTTGAAATATAACAATGGAATCAAAAGAAACGAATACCATAAATACACCTGGCGATCCCCTATTTTTTCGGAAATACGTAGGAATAAGAAAATAACCATCAACAGTGCTGACGATAAAGATATTTAGGAGGCACAAAGGTACA
>JAFGMP010000446.1 GCA_016927495.1 Candidatus Latescibacterota bacterium
ATTATTTTTGCGATCTGTTGCAAGAATACTTGATTTTGCTGAGTGCGCTGTTATTGATATATAATAGTATTGAACAGCGAAATCAATTTTTAACTTTAAATCCCAGTCCTGTCAATTTTCTTTTTGCTGATTCGCTGCCGTCAAAAGTAACTTCGGTCGCAGGAAATTCTCTGCGTATGGGATATTCCTTGCGTAACCGGTCGAACTCAGCCATATATTTTTGGAATGTTTCATAATCCTTCCTGATATCATACACCTGGAAGATCGCATCTCGCAGCACATCCTCATCGCTATTACCGGTGCAGGTTATTTTCGTGCCTGCCGGGACGACGTCCTTAGCATCCCATTCCGGCTTTATACCGAAATGGCTGCAGATTGAATCATACATCATTTGAGTTCCGTTAACCTTACCGTCAAACGAATAGCCGGCGATGTGCGGAGTTCCGTCGATCTGTATCGCAAGGTTGTGATTTATATTCGGTTCGTTTTCCCAGACATCGAGAATCGCAGTTTTTATGTTTTTTCCCAGAGCTTTTATCAACGGTTTTTCATCGACTACACTACCCCGTGACGAATTGATGAGGACACCGTCCATCGAGGCGATAAAATTATCATTCACCATGTGATAAGTCGAATACTTGCCGGTTTTTGTCAGCGGAACATGCAAGGTTACAAAATCGGCTTTCAGTACATCTTCGAGAGATAAAAATGAAGGATCCTGTGTTTGATCTTTCAGCGGAGGGTCGTTTTTCAAAACAGTCATACCCAGCGCTTCACATTTTTTGACGACCTTGCTGCCGACATTTCCCACCCCGATAACACCGATTGAACTGCCCTCGAGTGTGATACCGTACCGTTCGGCATAAACCAGCAGAGCGGCAACCACATATTCGGACACCGAGTTAGAATTTGATCCCGGTGCGCTGGCAAATCCGATATTGTTGCTTTCCAGATATTCTCTGTCGATATGGTCGAATCCGATGGTCGATGTTCCAACAAATTTAACCGAACTGCCGTCAAGCAACTGGCTGTTGACTTTAGTGATCGACCGTACCACAAGAGCATCGACATTTTTGAGGGATGGGATATTTCTTCCCGAAACAAGAGTGACTTCTCCAATGTTTGAAAATGCATCATATGCATAGGGAATATTTTCATCGGCTATGATTTTCATATGTTTACTCCATGTTTTTTCAAGGGTTATTTTCCGGTTTCAGTTGCCGGATACTATCAACGTTACTTTGTCATATCCCGTCAAATCCAAATGGCCGGAAAACTCTGCTATAGTATCTCCTGAGGGATTGCTCAGCCACACATGCTTATATGATGGTCTGGTTAACCGTTCCGATTTGTCGCTTGTATTGAATAGCCGTACCAGTAAAGATTTTCCGCCATCGCATGGTTTGATAGAGCTTACAATAATATTCCCTGATGACAATGGAGTAAATGACTTTATAACTGGAATATCTCCCGTAACCGGTATTGTTATTAATGGCTGGCTGTTTTCAATACCGAAACGTTTGGTTTCAGCCGAATTGAATTTTTTATGAGGTTTTAAAGAATACCTGAATGTAGTCGATCCTTCCTGATATGCTTTATAATTTGTATGCCAGTAATTATTCATAACGTACGAATACAGCGTTTGTGAAGGTTCAACGCTCTTCAGCCACGGTCGTGTGCTGTCGAGATTCCACTTTTCGGCGTTCATATCGCCGATTTCCAAAAGTGGCGTATCGGGAGTTGCGAGTGTTATCCCGGATGTGTCATTTGATATATCCGCCCAACGCTGGATAGTAAAATAGTTTTTGTTGGCGCCCGGAAGCTGATCGATATCGGGACGGATAACTCCCCAGGCAATATCCAGCCTGACTTCACCATCAGGAACATTGAAGGGGAATCCGAAATGCACACTCTCTTTCTCGGTGACTCTCTTTTTGTCTACGGTATTGATTATGTCAACACGGTCGATACCGTCGATGAGACGTATTTCCCGGATAAGATTATTGCACCCGGGAGCTTTTGATTTTATCATAAGCGAGACCACCAGCGGGCCATACTCTTTTATCCTGATCGTTGTTTCTCCGTTTCGCTGTGCATAAGAAGGGTCTTTACCCGGTACATAAAAATACTCGTTTAGTCCTGATCCCGTGCTACCGTTAACAAAATCTCCGTCTATTTCCTTATGTTTAAAGCTTAAGATAGCTCCCGTTTTTTGGTTTATGCCAATGGTAATCAGGCCGTTTGAAATCGTTGATTCTGTTACGGATAAACGATTGCTTTCAGGATTACTGTCTTTATGTAAGGAGAATCGCCGAGCTCCTAAAGCCGGTATATCCCCGGCAAGAAATGCGAGATTACCGGTCGAAAGCCTTTGTGACGGTACTTTTTCTCCGTTTTCGTCCTTAACACAATCACCTGCTGTCTTATGAGTGTTAGGAAGAATGACAAGGTCGGTTCGTGACCATGATGTTGTGTTATATACATCGACAAATTTTATAATCCGGTTATCTTCTGCTTTTTCAGGTAATGCTTCCGTGAGAAGTTTTTGTGACATCGAGTCCGCATTCAGGGCAAATGCCTTCTTAATATTCCATTGGCCGATTACGAATTTATCATCAGGGGCCGAAATGCTGTTGTGAGCTCCCCATGTATGTTCGGTGAACAGTATGATATTCCGCCATGCCTGCCTGAACTCTTCGGCGGGAAAGTGTCCATGATCATGTATTGCCCAAAGAGTTTGTGCCTGAATGAGACGTTCGGCCGCAGTACGGTTTAGAGCGGTCTCAAAAGCTGTCGACGCTGCACCGTCCTCCCAGTAGGGTGTAAAATCGCCACGGTATTCGGGAAGTTTGTCCCCATAACGTTTTTCGAATTCCCTGAACATCTCGCCGGTAGTGGCGATTATCATTTTAGGATATGCATATGTTGCATTCCATGTTTTGACAAATTCGGGCAAATCAGGATCGGGTGGTCCGTTGTCAGCTCCGACTGTGTAACGGAGTTGTACGATTTCATAGGGATATTTCTGATCGTTAAGTTCGTCGAGGTATCCAAGGATCGGTTCAGAGCCCGCTTTTTTTATGTTGCCGAGTATCCAGTCATGGAACCACGAGTAACCGTGCCGCGGTATCCAGACCAGAAGCTTTTCTTTGCCTGAAGGTGAAATCCAGTAAAACGGCTTGTCTCCCCATTCTTCCGATGTATACCCTATACGGTCGCCCTGATGCGGCAGCATCGGCATATGGTTAGGACCGGGGTTAAAATATTTTATACCGCTTTCGACAAGAGTTGGAACCATTCCCCATGTATAACCCGGAACATCGGTGATCATGGCCGAATCGATATTAAAGCCGTACTTTTTTCTGAGACTCCGGGCAAAAGAAGTAAATTCATACAATTCCTCGGGGCGTGCCAGACCGGTCAGAAAACTGCCGTATAACGCATCGAGTCCCACACGACTGTTACGTACAGCTTCTATAAATTGCTGCCGTTTTTCTTCAGATGCATTTTCAAGATAGCTGTCGACTGCCCAAAGGACTTCCGTATTCCATTTGAATTGTGCTCCCACGGGATAGTTGGCTGTCTTCTCAGCAAGTTCGATACCGTCCTCGATATTCTTCCATTGTACACGTTCCACATCCGACTGCAGTTGAGTGTATCCGATATCGACATGAGAATGGGGAAGAAAATACACACTCCATTTACGGACAGGTTTCAGATTTTTGTCATACCGGGCAATGGTCTTTTCTCCCGCTTTGACCTCGATATTAAGCAAAGTTTCGGTATCTTGTGCCGGTTGATACACCTCGATGGTGTTGTTTCCACGGCATAGCGTTTGTGATGTGATTTCAACGCCGTTGAAAAGAACGGTAGCCTCATGGTCATTCACCGTATTGAGCACTTTCAGGGTTATCGGACGGTGCAGTGAACCGTTTTTCTCAAGTAAAACCTGAGGTGCGTTTATCGACTGCACAACGGCATCGGGAACATCTGCAAGCTTTGCCGTCAGCGGGGCCTCGAGACCGATCCGGTCATATATAATCCAGCTTCCCGATGTATTTTTTATAATCATAGTATTGATGCCTTTTTTACAGATCCCTGAAGGAAAAGTACAGGAAAAGCGAAATTCCTTGCCTGCTTCAGGATGGCCTTCCAGCGAGGCATCGGAACCGCCGTGAGGAACCTGAACGCTAAACGAGTAACCGTTCAGATCGATCGTGAGTACCGGTGGGGCACTGTGATGTGTATTGATGAGGTCAACCGTAAGCTGTAATATCCCTTCCGGAATATCGTCCTGCAGGCCGAAAAGTATGGTAAATACATGCTCCTTGCCACCGGCCCATGCATCGCTGGGGCCGGGCTGGACATACGGCCAATCGGTTTTGGGATATGACTTACCCACTACAAAAAATGCATCTTCTGAAAAGTCATTATAACGGTCGGGACCTAACGCAAATTCCCTTGTTTGGTTATCGTGTTTCCCGATTTCCCAGAGAAGTTTCATCGGTTCGCTTTCGTTGCCGTAAACAAAGCTGCTAAGTATCATCAATACAATGAAAAAGCTTGCAAGATAATTTAACATAGTTATGTGTTTCACCATATTTTTCCCAATAAAAGGGGTGTAAAAATCTGAATTATCAATAGGCAAACTTGCTTTGATCCTCAAGCGGCACAAGTTCGACCTTTCTACCGGCAAGAGGTAAATTATCATTTACCTGTTCGGCATTTTTCATTTCGCAATTCACACAGGTAATATACGGATTTTGAAGAACCCACAGGTATGCCTTCATGGGAACTTTCATCTTTTCCGGGATCATGTGGTTGAGCTTTTCCAGTCTGTCGGGCGGCACCCAGACATCGTAGTCCCTGTCGGGATACAGGGGACGTGCCGCTTTCATGGCGATTACCCCAACATTGTTATCATAGGCAAACCTGAGCGCCGCATGGCAGAATTCGGCGTTGACGATACTATAGGCGATCATCACCGCATCGAATATACCGGTATTGACCGCTGTCAGTAGAATATATCCCGGATCGGTATGCGCCGACAGGCCGAACGCCCTTATTTTGCCGTCCTGTTTCAGCTTCTCCAACGCCTCGTGAATCTCCGGTATAACAACCTCTTCGGGAGAATTAGCGCCGTGGGGGCACATAAACAGGTCGAGATAGTCTGTCTTCAGCCGCTTCAGGCTGTCCTCGACCGAGTTGATGATCCGGTCGTAATATTCCTGCCTACGGTCGATTTTATCACCGTAGTATTTTTCCATGATGTTGCCGAAATAGGCTTTTTCGATTTCGGTAAACTGCCAGGTGCCGTAACGGCCCATATACCTCGATTCCTTGATGCCGCGCTTCTCAATAAGTTCGGTCGCTTCATCCTGAATCTTTTTTTGGTCTGATTCGGACAGTGTTTTGAACAGTTCCCAGTAAAAAGTGTTCCGGTTGCTGTCGAAAATGCTGACTTTCGAGTTTACGAAAACTTTTTCGCGCATCGATGATTTTTTCAGAAGTTCGCCGTAGCCCTCCTCGCTTTTGCCGTTGCCGTACGCCGGAGATGTGTCGAAGTAATTCAGGCCGTGTTCGACCGCCATTTCCACATGCTTGTTGTTATCGGGCGCAATGGTGTTGCCGCCCATGACAATCTCGGAGACCATGTAGCCGGTTCGCCCCAACCTGCGGTATGCCATGCCGGGCTGACGGTTCCGCCATTCGACGTTGTCACTTTCACCGGTTACCGGGAGTGCGGTTAGAGTCCGGGTATTGACCATGCCTGACAAAGACAGTCCTGCCACCGCGGCACACCCGGTTTTTAAAACATTTCTTCTTGAAATTGTATTGTCCATGTTATGTGCCTTTATTTTATATGTATTGAAAATGAATTAATCATATCTCGCATTTATTGCAAAATAAGGAAAATAACCGCTTGATAAAAATAAGAAGCGATTGAGTCATTTATCAAGGTGAAAATAGTGGGAGTGAGGATTAATAAGGGATTAAATAAAAGGGGAAAAAGGCACAAGATAATTGTAGGGGCAGACCTGTGTGTCTGCCCTGTATTATTTTTGTCTGAACCGCAGATAATTATGATTAAATGATGACCAAGATATATCTTCCTTGTTTGCAATGCTTCTACGTGTTGCTTCTGTAGTGATTCTCAATCTTTTTAATCAAGTAATTATGAAAATCAAGGTTCAGAAAAAAAAGCCTGGGATTTCCCATGCTTTTTTTTATTTCTTAAATATAACCGTAACAGGTTAATTTTATAAATTTCCTGGTTTTCCGGTGTGAGGAATAACTACTTCACCATCATCATCTTTTTCGTCAGAACCTTTGATTCCCCTAACTCAAGCCTGTAGAAATACACCCCGCTCGCGTATCCCTCAGCATTCCATATTACCTTATGACTGCCCGGCAATTTCATGTCATTCAGAAGTGTTGCAACTTTTCTGCCGAGAATATCATAAATGACCAGGTTGACCATACACGGCTGATCAAGTTGATAGGAAATGGTTGTCGATGGATTGAACGGATTCGGGTAGTTCTGTAAAAGATTGTATTCAACCGGAGTCGAATCCTCAACAAAAGATTGGATACCACCGCCGGGATCATACACAAATACTTCAGCAAAACGTTGTTCCGAAAAAGCTAATCCCCCAAGCACATAGATCTTATTATTCACCGTGCAGGCGGGGAAATCATGTCGTGCGACCGGCATAGGAAATTTTGATGTCCAGGTGTCCGTTGCCGGATTATATTCCTCTACTGTGCATGATAATGAATTTTGCCTGCTGGTAGCACCTCCAATGACATAGATCTTCCCATTTACTGCACACGCAGCATGAAATCCCGGAGTTGCTGGCATGGGAGTTTTCGTTGTCCATGTGTCCGTTGCCGGATCATATTCTTCTACCGATCCGGTATATGTTTCAAACCAATCCAATAGACCTCCTATGGCATAGATCTTTCCGTTCACCGCACAAACAGAATGACCCCATCGAGGAGTTGGTATATCTGCCTTTGTTGTCCAGGTATCCGTTGCCGGATCATATTCCTCGACCATTCCCAAAACTATTGGACTACCGGAATTTCTTGTTCCACCTCCAACTGTATAGATCTTCCCGTTCACCGAACAAGAAGCATGATACACTCGTGCGGTTGGCATGGGAGCTTTCGTTGTCCAGGTATCAGTTGCCGGGTCATATTCCTCTACTGTAGAAATACATTCATAATCTCCAACTGCACCCCCAATTGCGTAGATCTTCCCATTCACTACGCCTCCGAAATGCCCATATCTTGCCGTTGGCATGTCTGCTTTTGGTATCCAGGTGTCGGTTACGGGATCGTATTCTTCTATAGTGGAAAGATACTTTCTTTCATTTATTTCATTAGAACCGCCATACCCTCCAATAACATAAATTTTCCCGTTCACCACGTCTGCGGTATGTGCTGATCGTAACGTCGGCATATCAGCTGACCTTTTGAAATAAGTATCCAAATTCATCAATTCGCCGGTGAAAATGTCCTCATAATTGATTCCTGCCGCTTTATACGCGGAATAAAGAGCAAGCTTATCGGGATCAATCGCGGCGGCTTTGTCGGCGTACTCTTTTGCTTTTGATGTGTCTCCATGAATGCCGTAAATAACTGCAAGCCTCGCCAGCAGGCCAGCTTCAACAGATTCGCCCCGATACTTTTCGATGTTGTCCTGGAAGCCGGCGATTGCCGCATCAAAGTTTCCTTCACGCAGTTCAAGCTCACAGAGAATCTGGTCGAGTACGGCGCGATAGAAATCCCGTGTTTCCGCCTTTTCAAGCTCCTTCTGAACAAGCAGCTTGATGGAGTCATACCTTTTATCGGAGCAGTCTGCGACCCGTATCAACGATGTGATCGCCCGGCGTTTCTGCTGGGTAGTACCGGCAGCAAGCAAGCTCTCGTACATAGCAATAGCTTCGGCCCATCTACCTTCGTGTTCGAGTCTATATGCCGACGAAAATGAGGGCGCAGCGTTTGAATCGGTTATCTTGCTGGTAGTGAACACGTTTGGGGGTGACCAAAGACGGGGGTCATAGACCACATAGGCGGGATCCCCAAACAATCTGCTTCTAGTGTCATGTCACTCTTGCAATGTCGTATAGAATGATATATATTACCTCCACACCCAAGGAGGCGATATATGAAAAAGTACAAGG
>JAFGMP010000447.1 GCA_016927495.1 Candidatus Latescibacterota bacterium
AAAAGTAAAAAAGAAAGTAAGTGATGAAAAAATTTTGGGAAAAAAACAGCTACGGCATAATAACTATTCTTACCATTTTCATTCTTTTGGGTTTTTCTTACCAGGTAATGTCGTTTCTCATCGGTTTAAAGGAGGAACCACAGTCCATTCCCCAGTCGTTAATTACACGATCGGTTTTAGCGGAGAAAGTAAATTACGGAAAAATAGTATCTCCTGTATTCGGAACCGGACGAGTCATTTCAACGGAAGATATTGTAGTAAGTTCTGAAGTAAGAGGCCAAATTATGGAAGGGAGCATACCATTAAAAAAAGGTCAACAGTTTAAAACAAATGATGTACTCATAAGAATTTTTGACGGAAATGCCGTTTTAGACCTGAAATCGAGAAAAAGTGCATTTTTGCAAAGTATTGCCGGTATACTTCCTGATCTTAAGGTTGATTATCCGGATAGTTACCCTGCCTGGACCGATTTTTTTAAAGCAATTGTAATCGATGAAAAATTACCTGAAATGCCGTCTATCAGTTCTGAACAGGAAAAAATTTTTTTAGCGAGCAGAAATATTCTCGGCGAATACTATTCCATTCAAAGCGATGAAATAACTCTTGATAAATATACAATAATCGCACCATTCAATGGAACATTCACTGAAGTATATATGGAGGTCGGGGCAATTGCAAATGTGGGCGCTACTCTCGCAAAAATATCCCGTACCGATAAACTTGAGCTTGAAGTACCGGTTGAAATCAGTGATGCCCAATGGATCGAAACAGGTGACGTGGCAACCGTTTCAAACGAAGATGAATCTCTTCACTGGAAAGGTCAGGTAGTGAGAAAATCAGACTTCGTTGCTCAGGATACTCAGTCGATGAGCATTTTTGTCCGGCTTACTCCAACAATCGATAAACCGATGTTTATGGGAGAATACCTTAAAGCTGTATTCAATGGCAAAGAAATTGAAAATGCAATGGAAATACCCCGAAATGCAGTATTCAACCATAATGAAGTTTTTGTTGTGCTTGACGGAAAATTATCAAAACGAGAGATTATTATCCATAAAATAAATGAAAAAACGCTCATTTTTAGTGGAATCGAAGAAGGTACTGAAATTGTGGTTGAACCGCTGATAAATGCAGTCGAAAATACAGAAGTCAAAATCATAAGGTAAGTAATGAAAAAAATAATATCCCTTTTTATACGATATCCCTTTTATGCAAATTTACTTGTGGCAGCTTTTATTATTGCAGGATTGTATAGTTTTTTAAACATGAAAAAATCGTTTTTCCCGGAACGGGAGTCACGGTTCCTGACAATATCTATTTCCTATCCGGGTGCGTCCCCGAAAGAAATGGAAGAAGGCCTTACAACCCGTATCGAAGAAGCTGTCCGTGGAATTGTCGGAATAAAAGAAATAAATTCAACATCATCGGAAAATTCAGCACGTGTACGGATAGAAACAACCGGTGAATATGATCTCGATGAAACGTTAACTGAAGTGAAAAATGCGGTCGACGCTATCAGCGCATTCCCCGTTGATGCTGAAAAACCGGTTATTTTCAAACAAAGATCGATATCAACTGCAGCTCGTCTCGCTCTGTCGGGCGATGTGGATCTTCTTACGTTAAAACAATACGGCGATGAAATTGAAAATGACTTCTTATCATCCGGAATTATTTCGCAGGTTACCGTAGGCGGTTATCCTGCAATCGAAATTTCTGTTGAAGTTAAAGAACAGGATTTATTGCGGTATAATTTAACATTCGATGAAATTTCACAAGCTATCTCTACTAATAACAGGGATATATCAGCAGGGATGATCAAATCCGATGAGGAAGAGATTATGATTCGTTCCCGTGCAAGGAGCGTTGATCCCAATGATATTGCTAATATAATTTTACGTGCAAACGATAACGGGAGCTTCTTACGGATTCGTGATGTAGCGAATGTAAAACTGAAATTTGCTGACGAACCGAATAGAACACTCATAAATAAGAAACAGGCAGTTAATATCACCGTCGATAAGCTGCCCGAAGAAGATCTCGAACAAATCGTAGATTATATTAAAGACTATGTTGAAGATTTTAACACAAAGACACAGGGTGTCCGATTAGATATAACTTTTGATTTCCTCGAACGTTTGAACGAGCGGCTTATAATGCTCTATAAAAACGGAGGTATCGGATTACTATTTGTTGTTTTGGCACTCGGCTTGTTTCTCAATGTACGTCTTGCGTTCTGGGTGGCGTTCGGTATCCCCGCATCATTTCTTGCTATGTTCATTGCAGCAGAAATGTATGGGATAACCATAAATGTAATATCGCTCAATGGAATGATAATGGTAGTAGGTATTCTGGTCGATGACGGTATTGTTATCGGTGAAAATATATTTTCACACTTTGAGTCAGGAAAAAGTCCGAAACGTGCTGCAGTTGAAGGCACCATGGAGGTATTTCACGCTGTTCTTACATCTGTGGCTACCACGATTGTTGCGTTTTCCCCCCTGTTTTTTATAAAAGGCAGGATGGAATTTATGTTTGAGATGGGATTTGTCGTAGTTTTCAGTCTCATTTTTTCACTCATGGAAGCATTCTTTGTTCTTCCGTCACATATCGGTTCACCGCATGTTCTTTATTCAAAGGAAAATAAAAAGAGGCAATGGAAAATAAGGCTTTTTCTTGAAAAAAGCATAGCATTTGTGCGGTTTGATATATACGGTAATATACTAAAGCGTATCATATATTGGAAATGGGTTGTACTTGCTACTCCGGTTTCACTTATGATAATATCATTTGGCCTTTTTCAGGGGGGCGTTATAAAGACCACGTTTTTCCCATCGATACCTTACGATTCTTTCAATGTCAATATAGCTTTTGTACCGGGATCGGGAGAAAAACGTACATTCGAATATCTGACACGGTTTGATGATATTGTATGGAAAATCAATAATGAGCTTATGAAAGAGTACGATGATCCTGTTCCTTTTGTCGAATATACTATTGTTGACCTCGGAAGTGGTTTTGATGGACAGGAAAGGGGAGCACACACAGGTAATGTCAGCGTACTGCTTAAAAACCTTGAAAGTAGTTCAGTTTCAAGTTTTGATGTAGCGGAAAGAGTTCGTCAGGAAATTGGTGATGTACCTGAAGCTGAAAAGTTCACTGTTGGTGGCAGAAATAGATGGGGATCGCCGATTTCTATCAGTTTGCTCGGAAAAAATCTTGAGGAACTTGAACTCGCCAAGGAGTTTTTGATGGGAAAATTGCAGGATATTTCCCAGCTATTTAACATTACCGACAATAATGCTATCGGTAAAAGAGAAGTGCGTCTCAGATTAAAACCGGAAGCTTATTTTGTCGGTCTCAATCATGCGAGTATAAGTAATCAGGTCAGGCAGGGATTTTATGGTGGGCAATCCCAGCGATTGCAATTTGGTAAAGACGAGATCAGAATCTGGGTGAGATACCCAAAACAGGACAGAGTTAATCTCGGCCAGCTTGAATCAATGAAAATTAAAACTTTTGACGGCCAATACCCTCTGACAAAACTCGCAACATATTCAATAGAACGCGGACCTGTCAATATCAACCATTTCAACAGTTCACGCGAAGCCAGAGTAGATGCCGACCTTATCGATCCTTATGAACCCGTTCCTCCGATAATGGGGATGATTCGTAATTCGATAATACCTGAACTTCAGGCGAAATATCCCGGTGTAAGAATAGTATATCAGGGACAGCAGAAAGATAATGATGAAGCAACCGATGAGATGACACATTACTTTATCATCGCGTTCGCTTTGATTGTTGTGATACTCATGATGCATTTTAAATCATTAACACAACCCATTCTTGTGGTTTTGATGGTTCCTTTGGCGGTTCTGGGTGCTGCATGGGGGCATGGGATTGAAGGTAAACCGATATCAACTTTAAGTTTGTGGGGAATTATCGCTTTGTGCGGTGTTATCGTTAACGATGCTGTTGTTTTCCTGTCGAAATACAATACAAATCTTGTTGAGGGACAAAAAGTACCGGAAGCAATTTATAATGCGGGTGTTGCCCGTTTCAGGCCGATCCTTTTAACTACTATCACAACAGTATGTGGACTGTACCCGATTGTATTTGAAGCAAGCCGTCAGGCAGAGTTTTTAAAGCCTATGGCAATTTCTCTTGCATATGGGGTCGGTGTGGGTACGATATTCATTTTGTTGTTATTGCCGGCGTATATAATGGTAATGAACGATTTAAAAGTATGGTTTAAATGGCTCAGAACCGGACAGAGGCCGACACCTGAGAGTGTAGAACCGGCTATTATTCAAAATAATGTATCTCTCGATTAAAAGCGATAATATAGAAAGATAATAATAATGAAGTTAATCCGTTTTCTCCTATTTCAGTTTCTATTACTGTGTTTTACTTTCAATATCTATGGACAGGAAAATCTAAGTCTTTCAGATGCTATAACTCGATCTCTTGAAAATAATTACGATGTAAAGATAATACGTCAAAATGAAATTATTGCACAGACGCAAAATACATGGGGCGCTGCAGGACGTTATCCGACAATATCTCTCGGACTTGCGACGAATAACAGATCGGATTTTAATGAAGAAGCAAATGCAATGACGAATACTATTACACCTGGTGTTGTATTAAACTGGGTACTATTCGATGGATATGGAATCAGGATAAATAAAGAAAAGCTCGAATCTTATGCCGAACTTTCCAGCGGCAATACGGCGGTTCTTGTTGAACAGACAATCCAGTCGATTATACTTGCATATTATACGGTTCTTCTCGAAAAAGAGACACTGCTTGTCAGAAAAGAGGTTATGGATCTTTCAAACGACAGATATAATTATATGCTGTCAAAAAAAGACATCGGAAATGCGGTAACTTATGATGTGCTTCAGGCAAAAAATGCCTGGCTGGAAGACAAAGCAAACTATTTACTTCAGGAAGTAATTCATACCAATGCTGTCAGGGATCTGAATTACCTTATGGGAGAGACCGAAGATATTACCTATTCTTTTACGGATAAATTTGCCATTAAAGATTCGGATTATTTGTATGAACAATTAAAGGATAAAATGCTTTCAAACAATAAAACGCTCAGAAATCAGTATATCAATGAAGTACTTGCACAAAAAGAAATCGAAAATGCAAAAAGCCTGTATTATCCGTCATTGACCTTACGGTCGGGTGTCGAAGCATATACAACGAGAACAAAACTCGAGAATATGAATGCATCGACAAGAAACACCCAGGATGTTTATGCAAATTTATCACTCAGCTTCAATTTATTTGATGGCGGTTCACGTAAACGCGCCCTGCAAATTGCCAAAATTCAGGAAGAGACCATACAGATAGATACCGATGCCATGAAACACAGTCTCACCAATCAACTGGCACAACTTTTTGATATATACCGGGTAAGAAAGAACCTTTACACTGTTGCGGTAGAAAACATGGAAGCGGCACGTCTCAATATGCAGATTTCAGAAGATAAATTCAGGGCAGGTACTATTAATTCGTTCAATTACCGTGATGTCCAGTTGATTTATCTTAACTCTTCCATAAACAGGCTTCAGGCAATTTATGATCTCATCGATGCCGATACGGCACTTATGAGAATTACCGGTGGTATCGTCACGGAAAATTAAAATATTCCTTCATTTATTTCTACTACCAATAAATCTTGAAGAAATCGACATCGTTACACGTTGTGAAATTAGTTGCGATAACATTAAACAAAAGTATTTTATGAAATTTAAAATAATGACAAACTTACTGTTTATCTATGGTATTATGTTTTTTTGTCGTTGGTAAATCCTCTGTAATATATTAATTTGAATCCCATGAAAATAAAAACGAATTGGTATTTTAATATTTACAAGAATCATTTTTAAACACTTTATCACGATAAATAAGCTGAAAGCAGGGGAGCATTGTGATAACATATCAAGGATATCCCAGGCAGTATGGGCCGCCGGGAATACGAAACACGGTTCTTGTTATTTCAGGGGATTTGTGCTGCAATCAGTGGTCAAAAGAAATTGCCGCACCATTTGATAACTGTTATGCTCTTACACATAAACACGGGGTAGGGAATTATGCACCGGACAGAAGGCTGTTTTTAAGGCTTATATCCGGTATTACAGTCAATCCGAATGTCGCAGGATTTGTTCTGGTTTCTTCCGGTAACGAAGACCATACGGTTGAAGAAATAGCTGCGACAGCCAAAAAAGCGGGTAGAAAATTTCATGTTGTCTCTGCAAAAGACATAAAAAATACAGCGACACTGCTGCGTCGTGGAAAAAAATATGCCGGACAACTGGTGAAATATGCCTCAGATACCGAAAGAGTAAAAACCGGTATCGAAAATCTGCGTATAGGTTTGAATTGTGC
>JAFGMP010000448.1 GCA_016927495.1 Candidatus Latescibacterota bacterium
AAAAAGCGCTCGATGTGAATGGGAACCGTATTTCCGGCAGTGTTACCGTCAAAACCGGAAGCGGGTACAGTGCAGAACTGTATTGTTATGACAGCGACAACAGGATAACCCACAGCGGAACAGCATCGGATGTAAGTATTGTTACCGGGAAAGAAACCAAAATCACAATTCTGTTACAACCTGGTCTGCCTGAAACACCCTTATTAACCAGTTTGAAAAGCAGTGTATCGACAGATTCCACCTACATCCTTACATGGAGCGAGGTAAACAACGCGAAATCATACACCATCGAGGAATCCCCGGACAGCATCTTCACCGACCCCTTAAAGGATAGCTGGTTTTCAAAATAATGCGAATGAAAATTCTTTGTATTATATTACTTAATAATTGGTGACATTTTTTTGTATATAATTATATTTTTCGTACTTAAAATTTATTTTAGACTATCACCTTAAAACAAACGAGTATGATCATGTCGAAACATCGGATTCCTGTTCTCATCATTCTCACGTTTTTATTAACTCTCTCTGCTTTCTCATCATGGCCGCAGGATTCTCTGCCGAAACACGCGCCTCAAGTACTTCCCGGAGTGGAACCCGAAATGCTGACTCCTGAGTACTGGATAGATATTCAGGAGGATGCCGACAAGATTGTAATGACACCACTTGAAATCGAACGGTTCAATGAAAAGGTTCGAAATAAACAGGTAACTCCGGTTGATTATTACGGCAAACCGGACCCTCTTATGGACCTGAATGATATGATCACAAAGCTCGGACTTGTGATGAATCCGATTCTTCCACTTGAACTGCCCGACACCGAACAGGGATCCATTCTTCGCGAACGGCTGATATCAAATATAGATTTTCTCTTTTCACCGATGGATTTATGGGGATCGAAAGAATTTTATGATGGCCGTAACGCAATATATAATGATGAAATGAAACAAAAACTTGTCGATGCCATGAACATTGACGCCGTACCTGATGTTAACACGCGCCGTTTCGGTATTATCGTCAATCACGCCAATTTACGGTATTATCCCACCGAGGTGCCGGGCTATCATAATACCGTAAGTGAGCTTGACAGATTCCAGGGTGGAGCGCTGCTCATCGGAATGCCTGTGGCTATTCTCCACCAATCGGTTGACGGTGAATTTTTGTTTGTCGAGACCCCGGTTTCACGGGGCTGGGTATTAGCCTGTGACATAGCAATCTCCGACCGTGAGGCAATTAAGAAGCTGACTGACGACGAAAATTTTCTTATGGCTACAGGAGATAAAGTCCCCGTTTACGGTGACCCACAATACACAAACTTTGCCCGTAATTTGTTTTTCTCGGCGGCCATGCCACTGATAAAATATGACAACACCGGTTATGTGGTAAAAATGCCCTACCGTAAGCCCGACGGCGTACTAGGAGTTACGAACGGTTACATCAAACACGATGCCGATGTGCATATCGGTTA
Organism: Candidatus Latescibacterota bacterium; assembly: GCA_016927495.1. Taxonomy (GTDB): domain Bacteria; phylum Latescibacterota; class Latescibacteria; order Latescibacterales; family Latescibacteraceae; genus JAFGMP01. Next base: position 1,468 of record JAFGMP010000448.1, read on the forward strand.
TTTGCCCTACACCAAACGTAATGTTATAATACAGATGTTCAAGTTGCTCGATACTCCATACGGCTGGGAAGATCAGAACGATAAACGCGACTGCTGCGGCACCATGTGGGTTCTGCTCAGGTGTTTCGGGATAACTACCGGCAGATTTCCCCAGTTTATATTAAAGGCTTCCGACCATCAGGTTTATATCGATCCGGGACTGAGCACGGAAAAGAAAATTGAGGAAGTATCGAAGATCGAACCTGTCATTACCATGGCGGGATCATCAGGCCATATTGTGCTGTATCTCGGTAAGGCGCGAAACGGCAAACTTTATTTTATTCATCAGGCCGGCTGGGGCTATAAAGACGAAAACGGCGAACAATTGATAGTTAACCGTGTTTCGGTAAATGAAGCGACACACAGTTGGTACCACATTAATCAGGCAAAAGTATTCACGACTTTTAAACTTTAGATTTTTTCATGTTTACATATAGGGCAACATTCCATACGTTAATTCATTGCTTAAATCATCCTGAATAAAGTTAGATTATTTCATAGAAAAGGAGATGATACATGAAAAACAGAGAAAAATCAACGGGAAGAAGGAAATTCCTGGGCACTGCCGCTGGCGCTGCACTCGCCGCCGGAGCGGTAACACAGATCAGGCCTCGGGCAGTATCTGCGCAGTCGAACGGCAAACTTAAAGTCGTCCTGACCGGTACCGGCATACGCGGCAGCGGCATGTGGGGAAAACGTATTGTCGACAATTACAGCGACAAAGTTGAATTCGTCGGTTTATGTGACCGTAACTCAAAACGGATGGCATTTGTCAAAGATTATCTCGGTCTGAAATGCCCGACGTTTTCAGACCTTGAATTTGATTCCATGATTCAACAAACCCGACCCGACGCGGTTATTATAACAACAATGGATTGCTTTCATGCCAAATATATCTGCCGCGCAATGGAACTCGGATGTGATGTCATTACCGAAAAACCCCTGTGTACAGACGAAGGTATGTGTCAGAATGTCATGGATACGGAAAAACGTACGGGCAAAAAGGTACGGGTGACCTTCAACTACCGGTATGGCCCTGCGGCGGTACGTATCAAGGAAATCCTGATGTCGGGTGAAATAGGGAAAGTCACTTCGGTCGATTTTTCGTATTACCTCGATACCGATCATGGAGCCTCGTATTATCGTCGCTGGCATGGTTACAAACAGTATTCGGGATCGCTGCTCGTCCATAAGGCCACTCACCATTTCGATCTTCTGAACTGGTGGCTCGATGCCGAACCAGCCACGGTTAATGCACAGGGCGATCTCCGCCATTACGGGTTCAACGGGGACTTTCACAGCCTTCGCTGCATGAACTGTCCTCATAAGAACAAGTGTAAGTATTATTGGGACATCACTGGAAACGAATTCATGATGAACCTCTATGTGAAACCGGAAACCGAGGACGGCTATATAAGAGACCACTGCCTGTACAGCAAAGATATCAATATATGGGACACTATGTCAGTTCAGGTGAAATATCATAACGATGTTTTTCTCAATTACTCGTTAAATTCCTGTATGCCGTACGAGGGTTTTCTGGTAGGATTTAACGGCACCAGGGGACGTCTCGATGCTCGTGAATATCACCGTCAGCCATGGGATGTGGATGGTCTTGCGGATATCAGAGTGTCTATGCTCCACGGAGAATCACGCAAATTAACCATACCGCACGGCGGCAGTGGCCACTGGGGCGCGGATGACAAGATGCAGGATATGATTTTCAGGGGCCCGATCGATGATCCGCTCGGACAAACCGCGGGCAGCAGAGCAGGAGCGCTCTCCATTATGATCGGAGTTACCGCACGGCGCAGTATAGAGCAGCAGCGCCCGATAGCCATCGAGGAACTGGTAAAGATATAACAATTATTTTACAGTTATTTGATATATTTGGCAATAAATTGACATAAGTTATTGTTTTTATTAGACATGATTTTAAGAGTCACCAAAAGGTAGTGCCACAGAAATAGCATATATTTTCGGAAATACGTGACGATTGATAAAAACAGCACTTATATCGATCAGGAGAAGGTTCAGTCCGAATCCCCCTTTGACGGCAAATGGGTACTGCAAAC
>JAFGMP010000449.1 GCA_016927495.1 Candidatus Latescibacterota bacterium
CATTTTTAAAATGCTTGATATATAGCTTCTCTTTTGATAATTTTAACATTCTATGAATCGATACATAAAACCGGAGGAAATAATGAAAAATAAAGTATGTGTTGTATTTTGTGTTATGTTGATAATCTTCACCGGTTGTTCTACCCTGAAATTGCAGGGGGTAAAGGAATCGGTCTACGACGGCCCGCTTCTTATACCCGAAGAAGGTGATATACCCGGAGTTCCTAAGGAGGTACAATACGAGGGATTCTGGGAAAGAAAAGCCGGGAATCCCGATGAAGTCATGATGACCCCTGATCAAATCAGGCAATTCAATGAACGCAATCCACTCAAAGATTCACCCTATATTGTCGATGTATTGAACCTTCCCGCCGAAAGCATCGGAGAAAATATTCGTGAATATATTTCGGCAAATGCCCGGTATCTTGCAGACGCAACATTGTATGTAACCGGAGACATTCAGCTTGAACAGGCCCAGAGGCAGCAAATTATTGCGCTCATGGACACTTCCGGTGTACGCGATATTATTTCAGTCAGGTTCGGTGTTATGCTCCGCCGTGTGGAAGGAAAAGCATGGCCTACCATAATTCCGCTGATGAGTTCACCTAACAGCATCGAATTTGATGCGGGAATTGTTGCTTCCCTTGACATGGGAGAACCTGTTGCGCTGCTTCATGTTTCCCGTGATGGCCAATGGTCCTATATTCAGAATCAATATTTTACCTGCTGGGTACCCTCGAATTCGCTTGCTTTGGGTGACATTGAAACGATTAAAACGCTTACCGTAAGTGATGATTTTCTCCTGGTGGTCGGCCACAGAGTCAGTATTTACGGAACACCTGAACCAGGTCCGGCAATCGGTTCGATTCAAATGGGAAGCACAATGCCGCTCAGCGCTATCGGTAATGATTATTGTGCAGTACTGATCCCCGGCAGAGGAGATCAGGGAGAACTTTCGGTGCAAAAAGGATATATACGGCGTGATTCCAATGTTTCACTCGGATATTTACCCTACACACTCCGTAACGTTTACCGTCAATGTTTCAGGTTGTACGGCCGAAGGTACGGATGGGGCGGTATGTTTGAGGAACGTGACTGTTCAGGATTTGTGCTCGATGTCTTTCGGTGTTTCGGATTCAAACTTCCCCGAAACAGCAGCCGTCAGGCAGAAGCCTCTACGGCAATAATATCACTTTCCGGTCTTGACCGTGAAACGAAACTGCAGTCAATAATAAATTCTCCGGGTGGTATATCTCTTCTCCGTATGTCAGGCCATATCATGATTTATCTCGGTCATATCGACGGCAAACCGTATGCTATCCACGACATGTGGGGATGGCGGAAATCTGTTGCCGAAAACCTCGATGCAACTCATCGTGTCGCCCGTGTTACCGTGACGGATCTTATGCTCGGCGATGGTTCGCTGCGCGGCACGTTTTTAGACCGTCTGACTCATATAACCATACTGGGAAATTATACTATAGAAAATCAATAGATCACATAAAAGATTGTTGTAAGGGAGTTTTCAAAAATGCTTAAACATACCGTATTACTCGCTGCTTTAATTTCTATAATATTCGTAAACCGGGCTTTTTGTGAGGAGGGTCTTCGCCGTTCACCGGTATCATATCATATGTCCTTCGATAACCGCGACTTCTTCGAGGAAGATTTTATCGAGGTGTCAGGCAAAAAATCTGTGGAAGACCGTAAAATCGATTTCCCGGACGGACGTTTCGGTAAAGGTTTAAGGATGAGCTTTATTCCCGAACCGCCTGATGCTGACAATATGACCGGTATAGATCTTGACCTCATCACTGCGGTGATCTTTAATACGAGTCCTAATAACAAAATGGGCTATAACCAGCCGTTTATATGGGGAAGCGGAAGATGTAATCCGAGATTCGGCGCGGTTGCGTTCTGGGCAAAAGGCAAACCGCCCTATGTAAGCCCCTTGTTCGAACAAACGACCATCGCTTTCGGCAGACTTGAACGTGATCTGCTCGGGGTAATGGTCGACGATACCAACAGGATCTCCGCGTATGTCCGCGATGCACGGTATGTCCGTCATGAACTCAAAACCGATGTTGTCTGGGATTCGAACCGCTGGAACCATGTCGTGCTTAACTGGGACTGGGCGAACGGACAGGAATTATGGCTGAACGGTGAGAAGATTGCCTCCTCATGGGGGACAGACGGCTGGTTTGAGACGCTCCCTCCGGGTTTATTTCATTTGCCGACACCGGGCATGATCTATGATGAGGTGTATCTCTTCGACAGGCCGGTTTCCGATAAAGAGATCAGGAATCTTATGAAAACCAACACAATCCCGAAACCGGAAACCGCAAAGTACGAGCGAAAAAAGTATGATGAAAAAAGGATTGCCTTAATGAGCGGCGCAGACCGCGGCGAAAACCTGCCGGTCGTAGTGCCGGGCGCCGGTCTTAAACTTACCGAGGTATGGCCGTGTGATGCTGCGGACGGCTGTGTACCAGGCTGGTATGTTATCGATGGCCGTAACGAAATGGCCTGGCCTCATGAGTATGCATTCTTCACTATTATTCCGGGTGATGCAGATTTTCACGCTGAAAAGGTCGATATAACCATGCCTCCCGGAAAACCGGTAAATTATGTGGCGCTGACAGGAAACCTTTCCAATGTAAAAATTCAGGACTGCACCTGCCCGGATAAGACTGAGGATTTATTCAGTGTCCCCGGTGGCGATCGCTTTTTTTATGGTTCCACCATCACATCGACCGAGGGTGCGACATTCAGGATACCGTTTACCGAAAGTTACGGCAGCCCTGCCGGTTTTCAGGGCGATGTCGTTCATCTTCCCCTTTCAGGTGAAAAACGCGTACACAATGTAGGGTTTTATCTTACAAGCCCGGCAGCGAAAAATATATCCGGCGAACGCTATCAGATATCAATAGCGGACGAAAATCTCGACAGCCGCTACAGTTTTGCCGTACATGCCCTCACCTCCCGCGACGAACGTACCATTGCGCTGGCATCTGACAGTTCCGGCAGGAATAACACCATTAACATCGGCGCTTTTCAGCGGTTACATATAATGTCCGAGCCTTATAATTCTCCCACAGGGATTGCGGAAATTACTCTAATGCTGCCGGTGCAAACCGAAAAATCCGAAGAAGTACTCTTTATCCGCGTTCATGATCCTGCTGTTCCGTCACGGCTGTGGAATCAGTTTGCCATTAACCTGAAAGATTTCAATAAAGGGTTTAACAATCTGACACTTACCGTCGATTTTCGGGACATAGTGGTAACTGGCGGCGACCGACTCTGGATCGATGTGGGAACAGCCGGATTTTGCAAAATAAAACTTGGTGACAGGAAAACCCCGGCCGAACTCGTTGTGTCGACTGCGCTGCCGTATGTGTCGGTAGATGAATATGCCGAAAAAGAGATAATCTCCTCAAAAGCGCAATATTCCAAGATGTATGAATTTATGCCCTGGCAGTTTACCGGGCGCGAAGTGACACTCGAAAAACCCTATTGTTACGGCGGACCGTTCGATATACTACTTCCGGCGCTGGCAATCAAACGGGTAAAACCCGACCATTTTGTATCGAACTTCATGATCCGCATGAGCGGTCCCGAATTTAAAGACGGCCATAGAATCGATAAGAGCACCGCTCCGTTGATTACGCTTACCGATCCTGACGGCGCACCGGATTGGGCTGTCTACATGAGGGATTTCAACACGAAACGTCATGCAATTGCCGACTGGTGGGTAAAACGTCAGAATCCGGACGGCCAGATGGGCGGCGGCTGGAATGACGACACCCTGTTCATGAGCTTTCACCAGCCGGATCTGCCGCTCGACGGCAACGAAAATGCACGCGCCATAATCGATACCGTACATACCAAATTCGAGAAAACAGGACTGTTCAAGGACGGATACTGCCGGATATACCCGATAGACCGTATGCATACCGGTGATTTTATCAGCGAGCGATACAATACATTTGTGAATAATCTTGGGCAGGCTCATGCAGCCGAACGTGAAATGGAATCGGCATGGCGTCTCGGTCATCCCGACGAGACACCGGTTAATTATGCACAGGGCATTGCATTCAGAAGCTCGGTTAATATTTTCAACTGGTACTGGGGAAAGGATGTCCCGGAAGTACCGTATATCTCCAAGCCACTCGATGAACTGACAACGGAATTCAGGCTCTATGCCTCGCTTTTTGACGATTACCGGTGGTACCGCCTGACCGAGTCCAATGTACACCGTGACGACTACATCCCTCATGGGGCATTTCAGATGTATGTATATATGTTAGGGGGCGAACATGGAGCACGGTGGGATGCTCACATGAAACTCGCTGTCATGTGGCCGTCAGGCGGCGGGCCTGATGTGGCACGGATCATAAAACGTGCCGATGACACTTCCATCGAGGTGATATGCTATTCTTTTGACGATGAAAAGCGTGATTTGAAGATGCGCATGTGCCGTATCGAAGACGGTATCTATAGAGTCGGCATGTATGCCGATCCCACAGGTCGTGGCAATGCGGGGAGCGCCATCTGGCAAACGGAACAGAACCTCAGACGATTCGATGTCGTCAGTCTTCCGATACCACCGAAAACTCCGCTCGTAATCAAAGTTGAGCAGATCGAGGCGCATAACCGTCCCGAAAAACTGCCTGATCTTGTTATCGACCCGTGGGAAGCCACTATTCAGGGATCGACGGTAACGGCAATGATACACAATTTAGGAAACGGTGCGGCCGATAATATTGTTGTACGGCTTCTCGATGGCGAAAAAACCGTGCAGGAGAAAATTATCCGGCTGGATGCACCGGTTGATTTTACGGCGCAACGGACGACGGTGACATTTTCAAACGTAATCCGTTCACGAAACCTTAAAGTGGTAATCGATCCTGATAATACTATTCAGGAAATTCTGGAGGAGAATAACCGGGCTTTCGTGCGATGAAAATTGAACAGGCACCATATGCAAAACTTCTATGTTGAAGATATAAATGCAGCATCCGGTTATATAACTCTTACCGGCGACGAATACATGCATGCCACTCGGTCCTCTCGTGTCAGAGTCGGAGAGAAAATTGGCGTTACGGATGGTCGGGGATGCCGTGTTGTTGCCCGAATCGAGTCGATTGATCATCAAAAGCTGGCTGCTGCGATCGAACAGGATGTCAGCGGGCAGGGTGAACCACCGGTGATTATCAGCGGGGGGCTTGCGCTCATTAAACCGGCACGGTTCGAATCGGCAGTGGAGCAGTGCGCAGAACTCGGGGTGCGGCAGATGATACCGGTTATTACAGAACGCTGTTTGGTGAAACCTGAGCGTATCAATATCCCAAGAATTCAGCGAATCGCCCGGGAGGCGGCAAAGCAGTCCGGCAGGTCATGGATCCCCGAAATTTCACAGCCTGTCGAGTTGCACGAATTTCTTCAGACGTCTGACAATCCCATTTTTGTAGCACATAAAGACGCCATAATGAGTCTGCCTGATGTTTTAAAAAATGTTATGCCCTGTTATGCACTGACCCTGATTATCGGTCCGGAAGGTGATTTCACCGATGATGAAATCGGATTCATGAAAAGCCACAGTGTGATACCCTTCTCTCTCGGTGGACTTACACTCCGGTCGGAAACGGCAATAGTTGCGGCGACTGCTGTGGTAGTTGCCGTTGTCTCAAAATAGAATTAGTTGCTCATTTCACCGGTGCTGTATGAAGCATCGCCGTGAATCAGTTTCCATTCGCCGTCACGAAGTTCCTTTACGACTGTAACCCGCGGATTTACTTTTACTTTGTTGCCTTCTTTATCAGTGAAATTATTTTCAATATAGAGGGTAAACACTGCGCATGTGCCGTCCTGAGTGACTTTGATGAGCAGTTCCTGCATCGTAAAATCGACGGTAACCATCGAATTAAAAGCCCGCTGGTACCACGCTTTCACGCCGTTGGGGCCTTCCCAGCCGACAATACGTTTCCTGACTGACGCATCCCACATAGTGATATCGTCATCATGAGCCCACATGGAACTGATGGTGTCAAAGTCCTTGTCATTCCATGCCTGTGCGTATTTGTCATGCTGTTTCCGTAACTGTTCGATAAGTTTCTCGTGATCGACAGGCATATGTGAAGTCTCCTTCCGGTTTAATTCTGTGTTGTTGCATCCAAAAAATGTTAACAGTAAAAGCATCGCAAAAAAGCAATTTACCGGATTTTTCATGGCTGATCTCTTTCTTTATTTAAAGATCGACTCGTCGATTGCATCAGGATAGGGGCATGGGGCCTCCCAGTTATCGGGTAAATCAGCCACTTTAATAAGTGCGCCGTCGTGTTCGAGATGAGATTTGAACGCTGTGAGGAAAATACGGGTTTTCTGCAGAATGTAGTCGTAACTCCACTGCATTTCACGTGTTCTGATCATACGCTGTATGGCGAGAATGGTCGGGAAAAACAGGTAATACAACCGGTCCATACGTTCGCCGAACGTCCAGGGATGGGCAATATCCCAGCATCCGCGACCTTTACCGCCGTAATAAAGGCGTATGCTGGCATCCCCCGAAGCCCCTGACTGGAGCTGTGATGCGATAAACGGTTTGGTCTGTGTTCCCGCATCGGTAATGGAGATGCCGTTGTACTTCAGGGTGATTTGCGCCCATGTCTGGGGTATCTTCGCTGTCGGTGTTTTCTCGCGCCACCATCCGTCAGCCTGCAGGCTGGCAAGCTCGACATCCAGCCCCAAAATCGCCAGCATAAAGTACAGCCCATGCACACCGTGCTGAGGGTACTCGTTTCCGGCGGAATTGTCACCGTTTGCACCGACCACCACCCGGCCTTCCGAGAGCCATTCTTTCACTTTTGCCCGTGCCACAATCGCCTGCTGGATATATTCACGTTCATCGGTGCAGAGTATGGGTGTATTGTGCGCTTTCGCCGTATTGACAATTTCATGGGCATCTTTCATGCTGTAGGCGAACGGTCTGTTCAGAAAGCAGGGGATTCCCGCTTCAAGGTACGGTTTTGCAAGTTTCGGCCACCATTTCACCTCGTTGAATCCGGCAAATATCATACCATCCACTTTGCCGACCATGTCATAATAGTTTCTGACAGCGGTACACTCATATTTTTTGGCAAATGCTTCTCTTTTTTCGGGATCTATATCCCAGCAGTGGGTGATTTTCATCCCGGTAGTCCGTCCGACCGGCCATACATCCGGTTCGGTCGGGTTGATAGTAGGCGCCCAGATACTGTAATTCATGTGGCTGTTGTCGCCGAGGGCAATGACACCGACACTAAGTAGTTCTGTTGTGGGACGTTTCTCTACTGATTGAGCTTGGGCTTCCGGAGTGGCTGCTATTGCAGCGCTTCCGGCGACAGCGGCTTTACCGAAAAAACTGCGCCGTGATGTAGTATTATCCATGGAATATCCTTTCATTGACTTTAATTCGTAAACTCTGTGGTTTGGATATTTTGTTGGGGTAAACCCCTGCATCTGCCTTTTTTTTAAAATACCTTTTAGTGAATTGAATCGTAATAATGTTGATTTTTTCCATCTTAATCCGTAATAGCCTGTGTACCAAGCACCATATAGAGATGCATCAAATCCCAGTTCAGTGGTTGAAGCTGGATCATGAATATCCCGAACATATCATCGGACGGGTTGATCCAGAAATGTGTGGTGTAAGCTCCGGTTTTCATGTAGCAGCCCGGCGGCAAAATACTGACATCGGTAAAGTACTTTGTCCTGACACTTACACCGCCGAGACCCCATTTGTCTCCGCCCTCACGAAGTTTTGGATCGATATCACCTATGCCGTTTGCACTCAGCATTTCCACCGTTTTACGGCTCACCAGTCTGACACCGTTTAGTTCGCCTCCGTTGAGCAGCATCTGGCAGAAGAGCGCATAATCGTACACGGTGGAATACAATCCACCGCCGCCTGAGAAGTGGCGCTGCTCTGATGGTTTCGACATATCTTTTTTGTTTGGCGGACGTTTTTCAAGACTGCTGTCCTCCAACGTCTGATACAATGCTGCGAGACGGTGTTTTTTATCTTCAGGTACATAGAATGAGGTGTCGTTCATACCGAGCGGTTTGAATATACGTTCCTCGATGAATTGGTCGAACGGCATACCTGAAATCACCTCGACAAAATATCCGAGAACATCGTCCGACAGGCTGTAACAATAATCATCGCCGGGATGAAACAGGAGCGGAAGTTTTACAATGGCGAGTGTCATTTCCTCGATGGTATGTTCCGGTGACCGCAACTCGCTGATACCGGCCTTCCGGTAGTGTATTGCATGGGCGCCCGAACCGTAGCTGAGACCCGCCGTGTGCAGGAGAAGGTGACGGATTGTGATGGGCCGTTTCGCAGGAACGGTTGGAGGATCTTCCGAATCTTCATATCCCGGCAACACGACACGCATATTTTCAAACGCGGGGATATATTTCGATATAGGATCGGAAAGGAGAAAATGTCCTTCCTCATAGAGCATCAGCACCGCAAGGCTTGTAATCGGCTTGGTCATGGAGGCGATTGCGAAGATGGTATCCTCACTCATCGGTACTCCGGCTTCCCTGTCCTGACTTCCATACACACCGATATGTGCTATTTTACCGTGACGAGCGATCATGGTGACCGCACCTGCAATTTTTTCATCATTTACCCATGATGTCAGAGCTTTGTCGATACGCTCTATCCGGTCACCCGATAAACCGACCTTTTCCGGTTTTGTTTTCGGAAGGACTTCAGCATTAACGGCACCATTGAAACAATACATGAATATGAGTGATAGCGTGATACAACGAATCAGTAATTTCATAGTTCCTCCCTAAAAAATATTTAATTTCAACAACTATATTTAACAGCAAAGTCTTATAGAACTAATGTTAGTAATCGATTCAAAATGTTTTTATAGTTTCGCCTCCCACGCGACCATATTTTCTTTTTCCAGTCAAAAAGAAAATATGGAAAAAGAAAAGACCATTCACCCGCCAAAATGCTTGTACCTGTTCGACGGACCAGCTCTCTGAAACGCATATTCCGCTACGCGTTCAACTGCGTTTCTTAACGCTCGCAGTCTTTGCCTCTTTGGGCATTTTGAAGGGTGAATTTTAACCACAACATCAGCAATCGGTTATCCCTATTGAAAAGCTCCGAACGAGTTTTGTTTTTACGGAAAAAGAAACGCAGCATGTTTGAGCCTCCGAAACAGAGTGAAGGAGGTGAGTTCTGCGTTTCCCGGAAAAACAAAAAGAACGAGGATTAAAGCTTTTCATGAGGGTGCCTTTTTTTGTTACTTTTTTTGGGAAAACAAAAAAAGTAAGTTAAATTCAAATACGATATCATTTTAAATTTTTTCGGACAGTTATGGGTTCCTCACTATATTAAAAAAAATTCAATTCCCAACCGTTATTCTGTAATAAGCTCCTTTGATGGTGCAAGCTGCCAAATGTTTCCGCCATCCGATGACATCAAGAGCGACCGCCTGTTTCCGCGGTGATCGGTGCGATAGAACCAGAAAGTAGACCAGTAATCGTATGAAAGAAACAGAGTACTGTTTCTGTCGATGGTCAGCCGGTGGTAAAATATACTGTATTCCGAGAACGGCGCAACGACTAACGGACGGGCTTCCGACCAAGCTTCACCGGACTTTTTGCTCATGTAGGCGAGATTGGCATAATGTCCGGCCGGAAAATACCTGGTGTCATTAAGCCACAGCCGGAATACGAGGTGAAGGGTGTTATCGCTGTCACAAACCATCCCTACATACGTCTGGTTAAGGCCGGGACCCACATCGACCGGTTGTGTCCAGCCGCCGCTTGCGCTGTTCGGTTCGAGCGAACGAGTATATTTAAACGTACGTCCGTGAGTTCCCACCAGCACATGGAGATATCCTTTGCTGTCCATGGTGATGCACGGTGTGTTGTGAATATCGTTTGCCGGAGGGCCATACCCGGCCAGTGAGGGTTTGCTGAGTGTTCCCGTTGTACGGTCATAGGTGGCAACGAACGCAGGTACGCCCGGTGCGTTATCGGCAGGATCGGTTGCCTCGCCCCAGGTGATGTGCACCTTGTCCCCACGTGATACCATGCTGGACGGTATACCCGAATGCACCGACAGACCGATTGACTGTTTTGATACCGGAATGGGATCACCTATTTCGATGGAACCGTCCGGTTTTTTGACCGGCAGAAACAGGTCGAGGTCATTGATACGGCGCCATATCATATTCGGGTCTCTGGCCGTTTCATGGAATCGCGCCAAAGGCGGCGGCCCAGCAGGATGATTGTGGCCGGAGAATTGCTCGATATCGAAGCTGCCGGAGCCGGGAATAGCCCATGCTGTGAAAGTCGCCCCATGATCACGGGAATGGAGCAGCATTGTCGTGCCGCCCGCTCGACCCAGAAAATAGATATCGTTATCCCGGTCAAACGCTACCTTTGTTTCTGCTGGCCTGATGGGAATGGTTTCGCCATTGTCACCCCTTCGCGCATCGGTTGTTTTTTGCCATGCACCGCCCCTCGTGATAAACAAACCATCGTTTACCAAAATATACGGCTGGTTATCATAATCGAAATAAACCTGATTGTCCAGCGGATAGTCCGGAAGGTAGCCGAACTGCTCGTTTTCGTGACGGTACGGTTCCAGCTTGATGGGTATCCCGACCGGTTTGGCAGCAGGTGCCTCTCCTTTTCGCAGAGTCAGCGACGACCATGTGGAGAATCGTGATTCATCCTGGACGGTCGCACGGATGTGACATGTCCATTCATCACCATTTGCCGGAACACTATATTCAAGGGATACCGGTTTAGCTTCATCGGCTTTCAGTAAAACTTCACCTGTTGATAATGTGACCGGCCATTCCTGTCCGCTGTCGAATTCGATTGCCAGAGACACCCGCTTCGGCTTTGTGCCGTTATTGTGGACAGTGTATTGGACCGCGCCCTGCTTTCCCGCTGTATCGTAGATTGTGCGATTGTAGGGAGTGAGCAGCCAGCGATTGTCGTGGAAATTGAACCATGATGATAAATCGGGAGTCCACAGCGAGAGATTTTCCCATGGTTCGCCGTATGTCCAGCGTGTGACGCCGTCGATATTGATCGTTGCCCGGCAATTCGGTAAATGCAGCCTCCATGGTGTATTGTTTCGTGGTACACCGGAGGAAATTTCCTGTTTTGCCATACCTTCGGTTGATATGGACAAGGATGTGATAATTTTTCCGGTTGTGTCATATAACGATATGCTCGTAATTCCGCCGGGAATGTCGCTTATCTCTATGGAAAATGGCGTTGGCTCAGGTAAAAAACACACATCACCCTCACGGCCTTCGTCACGAAGCACCAGTGGTTCCTCGTGACGGGCGTCACGGTGCCCGCGTGATGTCTCAACCAGATAATGTTTACAGTTGGTGCGGAAAGCCCATGACATATGCTCTCCGTAACGGTCTTCGGATACGGTTATATTCAGTCCGTAGATACCCGGTCTTTCCACATTGGTACGTAACATAGTTCGTTTAACCGGTCCCTGCCCGCTTCCTTCCGACAGGCCGTCATCGGGGATAGTTACCTCATCGAGAACAGTGCGATCCGGGCCGAACAGAATTGCACGAAGATAGGTTTTATTACTCCGTTTATTAAGATCCTGCTTTGCAACCTCAACCCATAATTCTCCCTGAGGAGCGTAAAAGTAGATACCGCCACAGCCACCGTACAGCATTGACAGGCTGTTAGAGTCTGAAAAAGCAGAGCAACAAAATGAAAATAGAAGTTCGAGAATCAGCACCGGAATAAAAATAAAATGTTTTGTATTATGGATCATCACAATTTTTCTCCTGTGAGGTGTAATTATATTTTAAGGCCTAAAAATCAGTTTCACAATAAGCCGGGTTGAATTATTTGTTTTCGATATACATGTCATTGCGGGGAATGCAATGACGAAGCAATCTCATTGAAGTTATTTGGGCTTACGGCGGTACGCCCCTTTACGGATATTTAGATATATTCACCGACAAATTCAACATATCATCCATATGTTTTCCGGTACAGTTCTCTGTGAGAATTCACAATTTCTTTTTTGTCCGGGTCGGAAACAGAGTTCCGCATTTCACCGGGATCGTTTCTCAGGTCTATTAACTGCTCGCTGTTTTTCCCGGCATCATATACCTGATACTTATAATCTTCAGTCACAATCATATGACCGATCTCGCTTTCGACCGGAATAAAACTGCGCTTGTTGTCCCAATCGTGACCTTCGATCAGAGGTCGCAAGCTTTTTCCTTTCAAGCCCGCCGGAACCTCTATCGCTGCGTAATCGCACAGTGTCGGGAAAAGGTCGAGGCCATTCGATATCAGATGATTGCTGTTCACAAAGCCCGCTGGAGTCACCTCCGGACGTCTTGCTATGAACGGTATACGGCACGCCTCATCGTAAAAGGCTGTTTTATGCTCCATACGGTGCGCTGAGTCCATATCGCCGTGGTCGCTTGTGAATATAACCAGCGTGTCTTTCTCTTTCCCGCTTTCACGTAGAGCTTTCAGAACACTGCCGATTTGAGCGTCCACCATTTCTGTCAGACGGCAGTATGCCCGGCGATGTAAGCGCCAGCGTTCCTCGGGCCAGTTTTCACGGGCGTTTTTCCTGAAAGGACGTTGAGCGAGCAGCATTTTGATTGCTTCCGGTTCATCCTGCTGCGGTTCAAAATTAGCGGGAACTGGCGGACAATATTCTCTGAAAAACTCCTCACGGCTGACTCCACCGGGAAGCCTCAATGCCAGATCAAGCGTCTCAACTTCCGTTTTGCCCCGTTCGATAAGCTGTTTTGCCTGTTCTGTTATAGCGAAGTCACGAATTGCCATATAACAAATGTCATGAGGGTTGATAAATGAGGCAAACAGTAGAAACGGGCGTTCCCGTTTTTGCCTGATGTATTCCGAACAAACGTCCGCGAGTTGGTTACGTTCATCGGGGCAAATATACTCAAATCCGATATCCTGTGCGTTCATTTTTGGCAAATGAACCTTGCCGCCATATGCAGCATCATAACCTGCACTGCGGAATAGCGTACCCATTCCATGCTGTAAAATATGTTCGGGGATACCATCAATGTGTGACAGATCATTACTCCGAAGCCCGATTTCACCGGGCATTCGTCCGGTCATCAGACTGAACCGGGAGGGAATACACACGGGATCGGCACAGTATGCACGGTTAAACCGTATACCCGATGCTGCAAGGCTGTCCAGCGCTGGTGTCTTCACATATTTGTTGCCGGCACAACTCATCATCGAAGAGTGCTGCTGATCGGTAATAAAAATGAGTATATTCGGGCGGTTTTCTCTTTTTTGATCGGTTCCTGCGCATGCTGCGGTCACGGCAGTCAGCGCACCACCTGTCGTTTTCAGAAACTCCCGGCGACTCTGTAATGACATGACGTTATCTCCTTACAATCATAAATGCTCTTTGAACCATGCTGCCGCCTTGTCCACATATTCGACAGGTAAACGGTGGCCACTGTCATACCAGATGATATTCTTTTCCTTGCTGTCGATAAGGTCGAACAACCGGTTTCCTTGATCGATTGTGTATAATTTATCATCACGCCCCATCATCATGAGGAATGGACGACCGTTTATGGCATGGGCAACATTATGCGGGGCGATAAAATCAGCTTTGTGTCCCTTTTTGATGATAATGTCCTCGGTATCGATCATCCAGGTAACCGTTGAAATTGACGTGGTGATCCTGGGTTCGACCGCGGTGAGCAGAAAAGTGGTCATACCGCCCATACTTGCGCCGATAACACCGATGCGGGAAGCATCAATATCCTGACGTGTTTCGAGATAATCCAGCGCCCGGCGATAATCGACGGTGGTTTGAACGACCGACTTACAGAACCTGTTATACCATGCCTTATGGTATACCATTTCATTGACCGAGACAAAATCATTATCAGCAATCCGTTCGCCATGATACTCGGCATCGAGGGCAAGAACGGCATATCCCATTGCAAGAAGCCTTTTGGAAAGCCGTCCACCCCATAACCAGCCGTCATCCTGCCACCAGCCTTCTTTGGAGTCGGTAAGGCCGTGCAGCGTAAAGACACATGGATAGGGCGGGTTACCGTTTTTCGGAACTGCGAGATATCCAGGGACACGGCAGTTGTGCACTCCGGTGAACACGATTTTTTCACGTACGTAAGTATCAGTGTTCTGTACTTCAACCACCTGTGCATCGAGAGGAATGTCTCTGTCATACTCATAGAACTGGAGAAGTAATTGATAGGCTTCTTCTCCCACAGGTTTCAGTTCCTGAGAATAAACAGGCGAAATGCTCACTGTGAAAAAAACAAGAAGAATCATTGGTTTTCGAAACATGACGAGTATTCCATTTCTCCGTTTTTTGATTACAGTCATATAAAAAATGTGGTTATATGTTGATAATTAATCTATATTGTTTGAATAAATATATTATTTATTTTTTTCAAGAATAGTATTAATTGAAATGTTTATCCGCGAAATTCAGATACTGCTCCCAGTCATAATCGGTGACATCATGTTTGCCGGGGCGGATATGGTAACCGATGGCATTCATGATCGGACTGCTCAGTTCCGGCATGGTATCCTGTTCGATTCCTTTCAGGCCGAAGAGAGCATATACCGGTGATGCATATCTGGCCGACAGAAATTCGCCTTTCGGGTCGGCCCATTGGTCCTCTTCGGCGCTGGCGACATAAACCGACCGTGGAGCCATCAGCGCTATAAGCATATGCTGATCAACCGGCAGATCGTCCTCTTTCCCGTTATAACGTGTGAAATAATCGCAGAACCAGTGCTGAAAGCTTGTATTGATACGTTCGACCGTCTCACCGAAACGCCTTCTCGAAAGAGCAGCCCCACCACAGCCTGAGTCGTTTGAGATTACCAGCGCGAAACGCTCATCGGTTGCTCCAGCCCATAATGATGTTTTCCCGAGCCGTGAATGTCCCATGACCGCAACATGAGTCTGGTCTATATCGGTGTCAGTTTCGAAGTAATCCATTGCACGGCTCAGTCCCCATGCCCATGCACCGATAGAACCCCACTCGTCAAACGCGGGTTTTGTCTGGCCCGCACGGTAAAACAACAGGTGGACACCGTTCTGAAAACCATCATCAAAATCGGGATCGATATCACCGTAATAAATGGTAGCAAGCCCGTACCCGCGTTCGAGGATACGATCCACTGCCCAGCGGCTTGCGCTAATGCCGCGAGTTCCCACCGTTGCTCTGTGGTCTGTGATACCGATATCATCCCGGTTACGTATCCATGATTGCGTAATTGTAATCCCCGTGTCACTATTGATTGTCTGGTTGCCATAGAAATTGAGTCCGAGGAACACCGGAACAGGTTTGGGCTGATTGTTCGGCAGGTAAATTAAAATATCCATAACAGGGCCGTTTCTGTCATTTGAAAAACTGACTCGCACCTGTTTACGGGTCGCTTTCCCGCCGAGAGCATTGGTGTCGACTGAATACACATCGAATTTCATTGAGGCCGGTTTCCCCGGGGCACGGCCATAGACATGTTCAACAAACAGTTTTAATATTTCCGGGCGGCGCTTCTTCTGCCAGATAGTTTTGTCACGCACCGGAGTGCCGTCAAGGCATACCAGCGGGTCGGGGAGGGTATACTGCGGAACTTTCGATTCATCATAATTCGCTTCCTGAGCGTATACCGTATTCATCGATATTAAAAGTATGACGAATATGGACAAAATAACCGGTCGTATTATATCGTTTTTAACATGCATAATAAATCCTCCTGATATGGTTAAAAAGTATCGTATTGAGAAAAAGTAAGGAATATGTCATATACAGTCAAGCATTTGAAGCGATTGAGTCCATAAATTTCTGTAAAATTGGCGAAAGAAGTAGGTGAGCCTATATTACCATCTCTGAATAATAGTTGTATAAAAGAA
>JAFGMP010000450.1 GCA_016927495.1 Candidatus Latescibacterota bacterium
ATGTCTGAGCCAGTGCCTTTTACTGGCGAGTTAGGGCTGGTTTTGGCTTCTAGAAACCGGTGGGGAGGTTCGCAGGGGAGGTTTCCGAACGGCATTGATATTAGCATATTCCAAATCCCTTCCTTACAGTAATTCATCGCAGCCACCTATTCATCCAACCAAATAAATTTCATCGTATTAATTGCATTGTGCTTAATTGACTGAAATACAAAAAAAAGAGGCCGTTAAAAAACGGTCTCTTTTCGCTCTACATAACTACTATACTTCTGCTGGTTTATGGGTAAACAAAATCAGCATTATTTGTGTGTGTGAGAGTGATCGGCGTTGAACCGGTCGCCGTAACCGTTACCCGCCCATTGCCGGTATTGGTGACCGTAACGGCAGCGGTGCAAGTGTTACTGATCGTCATGAGACCGTTACCGGTGTTTGTTGCGGACAAAACACCGCCATTGTTGGTGATCTTAACGGTTCCTTCACCGGTCTCGGTTGCCGTGAGAGCGGTTCCGTTATTTATAATGTTTATCCTTCCCGAGCCGCCCGGAGACGTTACTGTTGCGGCGACATGACCACCATTATTCTCAACGCTTATATGCCCGCCTGTCGTTGTAGCGACGACATCTGAGGCATTTTTTCCTGTAATCGTCACGGACAAGGGGGACTTCGGTGCAACTGAAAGATTCGCCGACGCCCTGTATGGGTACGTAACATCGCCATTGCCGCTGAAGGTAAGAGCGATGGCTGCAGAGCCCGTCGCATCGACCGTCGTGTTTCCGTTTCCGGTCCTGGTTACGGTCACGGCGCCAGTAGCATTACTTTTTATTGTCATGACTCCGGTACCGGTATTCGTCAAGGTCATGACGCCACCATTATTGGTAAGGTTTATTGTCCCGGATCCTGTCTGAGTAGCGGCGACATGGGCACCGTTGTTTACCGCATTTATATATCCCCCGCCAGTGATCACTGGTGCCACATCTGCTGCTTTGCTGCCGCTGACTTTTATGTGATCTACCTGTGCGTCTACAATAAACACATTAAACGCTATTGTCAATGTCACAATAACAGAAAGTAGATATTTCCACCGATAAAGCATACATTTTGGATTAAAAGTAAATAATTTCATAAAAACCTCTTCTTAAAATTTAATTATATTTTTTATGTGTCTCTTTAATAAAACGTGTTTTTGTCTGTTCATACTGATTTTTTGTTAAATTGTTGTTTATTATTTGTACTTTTTTGTTTGTGTTCCGCTTACTAACCAAAACTCAGTTTTATTTTTCTTCTTATCGATCACGGAATCTTTTTATTGTGTGAAGAAGGGGAAAAAATGACAAAATAACTTTTCCATCGAATATCGTTTATCCAGTTCGATGTCTGGTTGTGCATGGTTAACCTCCTTCTTAATGCTGATGTTGAAACTATCTTGACTGAGAGCAGCGGTTTTCAGTTTTATTGTTTGTAATGGTTGTAACTTCCATACATATATAGATTGCAATAACCGAGCCAAGTGGTAAAACTGCCAATCAGATATACTTCAAGCGGGTGTTCAGATACGTTACCAGGCGTGTTCAATCAATTGCTGTCTCAAACAAACGCACTCGATTATTGATTGTAATAATCAATGTGTCAGAATTACGAAAAAATCAATGGTAAGCTCGAGCGTATAAATTTCCGGCACCCAATAAGATGAAATTTGCATCGGGAAATGAATTGTTTATCGTGTATGCTTGCTGTGCCTGTGCAAGGTATGCTTCACCGAAACATTTATAAGAATCGGGGCCAAGAAGCTGTGTATATACTTGAAATTGTCCATTCGTATCCAGCGGACTTTCATAAGAATTGCCGATAGCGGTCAATCCCGCGTATCCCATCGCAAATAGATTCCCTAAATTATCCGGAATATGATATGAGGTGATCCAGCAGGCGACCAATATGAAAAAAGGTACTTTTGAAGGCCCGCCATCAAACACCATGTCACAAAATGAACGATTGTACCAATTATTGCATCGGAAACCCTTCATACCTCGCTTATTGATATCAAAAATTTCATTCGGAGTGATTGTAATCGTGTAGTTGCTTATCGAGTTTGTGTCGACACCCCAAAGGTTCCCGGAATATGAAGATTTCGGGCTTGAAGCATCATTTGAAATATGATCCTTGCGACATATATAGCGAACATCGCGATACGTCGCAATATCATCCAGACTATACCTGACAGCGTTTTTATCCCATATTTTCGCGCGCACCAACCTGAATTGAATCGCGTCGGCGACGCATCTATTACGTCGATTGAAACCGGTAAGATTCGGATACAACCCTACCACAAGGGTATCAAGGTCATTGATTGTGTAGTCTGTCTTGTTTTCACTTTCGATTCTATTCCAGTTGTCCTTACCAGAAGATGACTGATCCAATATTTTATTAACCAAAAGTGAGAATTTTTTTTCACCCCAAAACTTAAGATAATTGTTTGAACTGTTTGAAAGAGTGTCAACATTCCAATACAGATATAATTCGTATTGTCCCCCTCTGCCGGCGGCCATAACACACGACCATTCCACCGATTCACCTTGTTGGAAATTTTCGTAATAAGTGCCATTTTTATATCCGCCATGCGTCTTCAAGATCCATTGTTGTTGATTATTGATACTCGTGAATTTCCCACCAAGGCTGTATCCTGAATTATCGTACATATGAAATACACTCGTTGTCGGTATACTGTGCGAAAACAATGCAGCCCATTCGAAACCTCTCTGGTCACCTTTGTAATACTCGTTTATACATGATCTCGCTCTGTTTGCTTTATCCTGTTCAGATGAAAAGCTATGGCCATTAATAACTCCGTGGTTACTATTCCCATAAGGACCGGCTTGCAATTGTGCTTGCCATGCAGCAGCTTGGTTTAAATGCATTTTGGAAGGGTCAGAATAATCATAGGTTATAATCGAAGAGAGTCCCAAATTTTCAAGTCGGGCGTAACGAGACAGGTCTCTACTTGGCCAGCTTGGAGGAGGCCCCATGCTCATTCCGCGTGGAGGCACGAGCGATGGACCGGTCATGCGTTTATGGAGGCGATCAAAGTACCGTGAAAGGATCTGATATTCAGTGAGCGTGTTTCCGCGGTCATCCCGAAGATGAGGCAGGTTTGATGCATAAATCCGGGACACCCACAGATCCAGCACACCGTCCCCGCCATCCCCATAGGAATTAGTTTTGTACAATTCCCGGTTGAGTAAATTAGATGATTGGTACAATTCCCAGACATCGGTCCAATTTCTATAGGCATGAGGAACATGATCCGATGCCGGAATCGACCGATTATCCCACACATCCATAAAGAAATACTCGGAAGGTATCGTCGCTCCGAAATAGTAGAAGAGGGCGATCGGCAAGTTCCCGACCAAAACCGCGCCGGTAATCGGCGTCGAGCTGTTCTTTGCGGCGGCATATTGGTCCCGGATCTCATTCCACAGATCAGTTATTGTTCCCGAAGAAGGAAAAACCACTATTTCACTTGTTCGCTTTTCTTCGATTTTCATATCGTTACAATAACGTCGTATCTTAGCGGTGGAAATCTTATAATATCCCTGTTCTACAACGATAAGTATTTTACCCGCGTTTAGAGAAGCGGAATGACTCAAGAAAATACATAAAAAAAAACTACCATTTTTTCTACCATTATATCATCCAACAGCGTTTATGATTTTTTTTGTTTTTATTATTTTTTCTTCGGCTTCCAAAAATTGATCGAATATTTTTCCGTTATACCTTTCATTAAGGATCTCTTTTTTTAATCTTTCTATGTTAATCTTTGCCTGTTTTTCAAATCGATCCAATTCTTTCACCGATTGCTTATCGCCGTAGTGCATGGTCAATTCCAAAAGTTTCGAGAAGTCCGGATCCAATATGCAAAACTCTGAATAACTCGTTAAAAGCAGTGGAAGGACTCTTCTGACCTTCAATGAATCGAAATTCTGCAGCGTTTGTATCACCGTCAGACGAAACCAGATCGAATGCTGGTTCATGGTCCTGGGAGCAGAAGCGAATTTTTCTGCCAATTTATCCGTAAATAAATCGAGCTTCAGGCAACCGATGCACTCAGCCGCATAAATAGCGAGGACACCATCCGGAGAATCTAATGCCGAATCTAACGCATCGATAATCCATGGTGGCA
>JAFGMP010000058.1 GCA_016927495.1 Candidatus Latescibacterota bacterium
ATCCTCGGCCCGGACAGCCGTGTGAAAGTCGACGGCCTCCCGCTGACAAAATCGAACCTTAAGGCGATACGGCACAAGGTGGGATTTGTCTTTCATGATCCCCGTGACCAGCTCTTTATGTCAAAGGTTATGGAGGATGTCTCATTCGGCCCGCTTAATATGGGACTGCCCCGTGAGGCGGCGCTTGAGAAGGCTCACCAGTCGCTCGACAAGGTTGGCCTTCACGGCTTCGGGGAACGTATCTCGTATCACCTTTCGGGTGGTGAAATGCGCCGCGCGGCAATAGCGACGGTGCTGGCTATGTCGCCCGAAATAATTGTGATGGATGAACCCTCTGCCGGTCTCGATCCGCGGGCGAAACGTGAGTTGATCACGGTACTTCAGAATCTCGACTGTACGAAAATATTTGCTTCCCACGACCTTGATTTCATTTGTAAATGTGCGAAACGTGTGATACTTTTGAATAAAGGTAAAATCGCTGCGGACGGCCCCTGCGGCGAAATTATCGAAAACACGGAACTGCTTTTGAAGCATGGGTTGTAGCCTACATGGTAAATAATTTTTTGGGCACAAAATTTTGTGCCCCTACAACGATTCATTTGATTGAACCTGGATAATACAACCATATGGGAGAGTCGCCATGACAGCGCTTAGGCATAATACGGGAGCATCAGGCAACAGACGTCAATTTCTGTCACATTGTTCTGCTGTTTCCTCCGCAGTTGCTGTTTCGACACTGACAGCCGGGTATGTCACATCATGCGCATCGGAAGATAAAAACAACATTAAGAACATTAAATTCAAGCCGGTTAAAGCCTTTTGTATCGATTTCAATTGGGCTACCGGTGCGGTTGCGCCGCCCGGCATGTATGCACAGGCCAATCCGGCCGAACATATTCGCTGGTATTTGGACCTTGGCGCCAATACGGTTCAGACCTTTTGTGTCAGCTACAATGGTTATGCATGGTATCAAAGTGAAGTTGCACCGGTGACTCCGGATTTGAAATACCCGAACTTTCTCGGTGACATGGTCAACCTCGGCCATAAGGAGGGAATGAACGTTACGGGATATTTCAATCTTGGCGCTAATCCTTACTGGGAAAAGAAAAATCCAGCCCTTGTGCATGGTGACGATGCGGGATATATCAAAATCCCTATGACGCTCGAATATATCGATTACTTTTGCCGTTCGGTCGAGGATACGATTGTTAAAACCGGTGTCGACGGATTCATGATCGACTGGGTACGCCCTACCGATCATAAAATTTGGCTCGATTGCGAAAAGGAGATGTACAGGCAATTGCTTGGTGAGAAATTTCCGGAATCCGGCGCACCGTCGGATGAGACTGTCCTGGAATTCGACAAATGGGCTATCGAACGTGCATGGCGGCATATAACTCAGGTTGTGAAAGCAACCGGCCCCGTGATAATCTGGACCAATCATCCGATCCTGAAGACTGAGTACAGTTTATGGGAGGGTCACAGGCTGTTAAAAGAGGTTGACTGGATACTGAATGAAGCGCCCGATCTTGACCATCTCATGTGGCTGAAGGAGCAGGTTGGTCCGGATACACTGATAATTCAGAACCTCTGCGGGTGGAAAGACCATGATGCATCAGTCTGGAAAAATATCGATCCCGATGAATACGGTTTTTATGGATTCGCCAAAGCGGACCCCGTAACTACTATGCCGAGTAGTGAAATTCCTGAGAATATAAAGAATATCGAAATACTACGTGATGCATACCATACTTTGTAAACTTCACCTATACGTGTACAAAACGGTTGAAATTTATTATCCCGGTGAAACGCACACAGAGGACAATACGGTTGTTTATTTTAAGGGTAAAAGTCTTCTGTTTGGCGGCTGCATGGTTAAATCGATGAATTCGCAATCATTAGGATTTACCGGAGATGCCAATCTTGAAGAATGGCCGAAGTCAATTAAAAAGGTTATAGAGCGTTATACAGGCGACATTATTGTTATCCCCGGTCATGGAAAATGGGGATACAGAAATTTGCTGATTCATACACTCGTATTATGTGAGTAAAATCTTGATACAACAGGGAAATGAAAATCACTTTACGACCATCATTTTCATAGTTTTGTACCTGTCGTTAACCCGTAGCCGGTAAATATACATCCCCGATGCAAGTCCTGATGCATCGAAGCGAACCGACTGTTCTCCCGCGGGAAGCGTTTCATCGACGAGTGTTGCCACTTT
Organism: Candidatus Latescibacterota bacterium; assembly: GCA_016927495.1. Taxonomy (GTDB): domain Bacteria; phylum Latescibacterota; class Latescibacteria; order Latescibacterales; family Latescibacteraceae; genus JAFGMP01. The sequence continues at coordinate 2,226 of JAFGMP010000058.1, forward strand.
TCTTCCGAGAATGTCATAAACATTCAGTGTAACAAGCGAGGGAGAACTGAGTGAAAACGGTATCAGGGTTGACGGATTAAAAGGATTGGGCCGGTTCTGGTTCAATACAAAATCATCGGGCAGTCCGGCATTTTCTTCTTCCACTGCAACTACATTTTCGTTTCGGGTGAACCATATGGGATGTTTACCGTAATAGAATGCGGTTGCATTTCCTGAGACGGTCATTTTATCATCGTTTAACGGTAAGGTAAAGACTACGTAATCCCTGTAAAATTGACTGTACTGTTGAAATATTATATTTTTATCGTCGGGTGAATATTTCGGATAACCGAGATTTGGATAATTTAAGTTTATCAGTCCGTTTTGCCTAATAGTTACCATTTGCTGAGTGTTCAGGTCGATTGTGACAAGTTGGGCAGAACTCTGGTCGGATGGAAACAGGTCGCAGACAATGTATCGGTCGTTAGTTTCCGCGAATGAAGGATTTCCCACCTGAGTATTTTCATCGGTCGGAGTTTTTATTCTGGTAATAATTCCCGATGCGACATCGAGAAAGTTGATATCCCAGAATTCCACGGTTTTACTGTCATTCAGCGGTATGGAATGAAACGCGTCGTAAAGTATGGTGGCGCTATTCAAATCCCAATCGAGAGCATCTGCATAAAGTGTTGTATAACTCTTCACACCTTCGGAAGAGGCGGTATAGAGATGAAATGATGTGCTGTTTTCCGGATTTTTGGTATCGATAACATACAGTGTCGAGTCCTGATTCACTGTAGTTGCGGCAAGATATCGTCCGTTGGGTGACAACTTGATAGAACTCCAATAACCCGAATCGTCGATAACCGTCTCCTCATATGTTTTCGTATTCAGCATTCTGATATTATTATTTTCATCGATATACATAAGAATCATACCGTTTTTACTCGCTGTCAGAGGACTGCTGCTCGCATTATATACAGCTTTTGTCGTCGGGTAGATTATATCCTCCGCATTCTGCAAATCAGGTGGGGAAAGCGCGATAAGGGGTCGCCCTTTTTCTGTCGAGAGAAAAGCAATCATCTCTTCACCTTCAAGAGGTGCAACATCGCCTGGCTGTTCCGTGGAGGTACCTTCATAAATTCCCACGGCATCGAATGCATCTGCAACAACTACAGATTCGGCTGAGTTCACGCCATAAAGGTCGTCGGCAGCCCTGATTGCCGCATACCGCATATCTGGAAATTCAGAGCGTGAGGTTAGGTATCTGCTATCAAGCGTGCGGTACCAGATATCTGCGGTTTTTTCACGGCCTATAGATTCAGCTATAAGATACGCTGCTTTCGAAGGGATACTCATATTGATGTGTACCCCGCCGTAATCATAATCGAGACTGAGGTTTTCATATTCGTCCATGTTTTCCGGCATGCCGAATTTTGAGGGATTTGAAATATCACGAATCGGACCGATAGACAGGTCTTCTGCTATTTCCCAATCGGGATCGACCATGGCGGCCATTACATCGGCGATAGACTCGTTCAATGCCCCCGACTGATAGCGGTATTCCAGGCCAACAGTGTATTCCACTACACCATGGGTAAGTTCATGCGCTACGACGTCAAGAGCAGCAGCATAGGGATGAGCATCGCCAAATGCAATCATGCTGCCGTTCCAGAAAGCATTGTCGAGAGGGGTTCCGTTCTCGGTATAATGCACTACGACCGGAAGATCCATTCCCTCGCCATCTATTCCGTTGCGGCCGTGCTCGTTAAGGTAATAATCATACACAGCCCGTGAGTTTGCATGTGCCGACACGGCTATATGATCATTCCATGTATTATTACCGGACTGAATCAGCGAGGGCGTATTCCTGGAACTGATGACTTTATTGTGGGCATCGTATGAATAAATGGCAGCATCCATGTCATGCATGTAGTACACATTTCCTTCCTGGGAAACGTTAATTATTCTGGTAACACCGAGTGCATCGAGTGCCGATGCGGTAGCTTTAGTTTCCCAGGTAGTTTCGTTATATGAGTCAAGTACTTCTCCGGAATATGCATCGATGAAATATTGCCACTGATCCCGGATATTTGGCCGAATCAAAACCCGCCAGGCAATGTGGGGTGTAACATAGTTTTTATCTACCCAAACAGTTAATTCCGATTCAGGTCCGGGGTATTTCAGCAGTGTTTTAAGACTCTGATCGAATTCCGTTATCGTTTTCGTACTTGAAAGATTATTCATTGCCGTTTCAATAGCTGCGTTTTTCTGTATCTGCATTCCGTCAGGATCAAGATTTGAGGGAGTCGGAACATAACGCCCGTTAAAGGAATAAGGAGTGTCGTTACTGTCGAAATGAATCACCAACTGCTGTCCCCATATACGGAGTCCACGGTAGATTTGTTGAAATTTGACATGCTTTCTGCCGTCGGAAGTCACCGTTGAAGATATAAGCTCGAGTTCATCCCGTGGTGAATCGAGAAGAAACAGGTTTTTGTTCGATTCGAGGAAAATGAGGGCCCGTTCGTCGGAAGTAACTCCGGAAGCATTTTTTTCTGCCCCTGGGTTCAGATGTTCCATTGTGTTGCTATCGATATAAAATGGTGTTGAAGTGATTGAATCTTTATGAAGCCCGGATTGGATGTCCGATTGAGCTTTTAAAGCCGATGTTTTACCCGCTGAATTTGTACCCGAACTGATAGATTCGGAAATTCTTTCACCGATTTTCGCAAGAGAGCTTTTGTCAGGTTTGTTAAACACTTTACCGGACATGCTTAGTGTTCTATCTGCTTTTGCCGGGGAATATGCATATGAGGCCGATGGTGTAAATGTAAAAACCATCAGCAACAATGTCAGCAACGGATATATCGAGATCGGTTTTTGTGATTTATTATTAAAATTCATTGTTTTCCCCTGTTTACTTAATGTTTACAAAGCCTTGTAAAATATGATATCTGGAATTTTCTAATATGACGCCCGAATTGCTGTTTAAGTTTAAACATTCTTTTCCCGTTGGATAATGTACAGTTTATATAGCTATTCCGGGAAGCGATGAATATTTAATATCAGTTCCGGCCGAGGATAACATTCACAAAGAGGGTGGATGATTTGTAGTTTTCAAATAAACGTTTCGCTTTTTCATACTCAAGTTCAACATATTTGATTCCGGTGCTTGCCCAGATATTATATCCGAAATAGGTTGTTCTGTTTTGAAATTGGATGAGATAGGAATGATGCTTAAAATCATTTCTTAGTTAAAAATCACTTGATTTCCCAAACGTTCTCAGGTATAACCTTAAAAACATGACTACATGCTGAGCATGTGGGTTTTTAAGGCGGACTAAAATAAGAGGTAAAGCGATAAGTTCGGGAACCAAAACGGGATTGAAGCTTTGTAAAAGAAATAACCGGGAAAGATTTTTCAATGGAAGTTTTTTAATTTTAAGTGTGAGAATTTCAGTTATTAAAATAGGTTGTCATCGGCACCAGTTCTCTTGTCGGACAAATGGCAACATGGTACGTGTCATCAAATAAGAAGTTGGGATCGATAAAGAGTTTTCCATCGGCGCCGACAATTCGGTATTCTTCGATCAGTTGCCACACACAATAAACAATATTTCTATTTTCGGGACAGGATATGGTAAATGATTCTTCGAATGTTTCTTCCTGCATGATAGACGTTTCATGTGATTCAGTCCATGAAAATTCAGTTTTAACTTTCACTTCAAAATCAACATACCAGGAGCCGGATACAGATGCTTCAATCCCGAGCGTTTTAGAAAATTCTGATGCAGATGTCTCAGTTGTGCCGTGGGTTGTGGATCTGGTCGTTGTTTTTGACGTACTGCCGGAATACCTTTCTACATCACCAATTCGTTTCCAGAAACGAACAAGTTGCAGGTATGGTTTGTTACTAAGAGGTTTACAGGGAAGTTGTAACCACCAATCATTTAGATCCCAACTCATAAAATCAATCATCGGATTATTTATTACCTTATCATTTTTAAGTAAATTATACCGGTCGGTCCTTATTCCTGCTTTGGGAGAAAAACCCCAAACCATTTCTGTATATAATTGGTCGGCAAAATATTCGAAAGAATATGATCCGCCACCAGAATCAATATACGAGCCTTTATATCCATCTTTCAGAGTCGCGCCGATAACAAATGGTGAGTAATCTGAAAGTGGTACAGTTTCAACAATTAATTCATCTGATTTTGCAGGAACCATTCCTGCATAGGATTTGGGTTCCGGAACTGAAGGTCGTGCGTTAATGGAATGTTGATCGTCATTAACTGAGTTGTCACCGGAACATCCTATAAGTATACAAAATAGCCCGAAAGCAAAGATACTAATCCGAGTTTTCATATATTTTCCTTTGATTTAATTATTTCTTATACAAAGTAAGTTTTATTCAAGGGATTCCCTGTATCAGGTTTATGAGAGTCAACCAATCCGAATAATATTGTATTTGATTGAATATAACTTACTTCAATTTATTTTAACAAGAATTTTCCATATGCTAATCATTGCATTTATCTGCTTTTCTATTCCACACTCATGTTTCTCAGGTAGAAATGTTCGTCTCCCATTTGCCATGGCTTTGTGCAGATATTTATATCGCTGTTACCATCGGTATCCCCTCCGACAGCATGATGGCAGGAACGAAGAAAATATCCGTTCCCGCTTCACGGGGAAAGCGCCTGATTTTTCCCTTATAATAACATTAGACGCTTTGAATTACAGCAGTGATTTCGCGATGAATCATTCAATTGAATTGATGAGACTTCAATGCTTTTACGGGAAAAAACTTAATAATAATGTATAAAAATTATGATTTTATCATGATAATTTTTTGCGTTATGTGATTGTGAAATTTTGAAAACTGTTTTTTAAACATAATGACAGTTGACGGGTCAAAGTGACAAATATTATATTATTTTGTACTGAAACAACTTTTTTAATTAA
>JAFGMP010000451.1 GCA_016927495.1 Candidatus Latescibacterota bacterium
TCTTCTCCTGGTTACCAACTTCATCTCGAAACATATCGGATACTCGCGAAGGATTGAACCCATGAAGATTAAAATCATAGCCAAGGCCAAAGCGATATTCGAAAAAAACGCCAAGCTCCTTCTCTATCGAATCGCCGCAGGCATTAGGGAACTGTTGGAAAATATTCCCGGGCTGTTTAATAAAACATCTAAAAGCATGGACGATGAGCTTCAACTGGAGTTACAGCTATGAAATTTGGGATAAGTCCAGTAATTCATTAGAACCGAATAAATGGACTTCTGGCAATCATGGAAACGCCCCGCCTTCTTGCATTTCGTCAGAAGGTCTACACTTGGGATGGCGAAGAAAAACATGCTCGAAAATGGTGGTTGGTACTGACAATTGATCAGAATAAAAAGTAAATAAAAAATATTCTCTATAATACAAAAGAATCGGTATCCCTGAACACAAATAAACGCCCTAATGATACTAGCGACGGCAACCACATCTAGTATTTCATCTGCTAAAAAAACGCCGACAAATGGAGGGTGAATCTTCCAAGAAGCTTACGGATTAATAAACGGGGGTAGTGGTAACGATAGGCAGCCTTAAAAAGCATAAGTGTTTACTAAAAAAAGAGTTAGAAGGAGATAGTTAAAAATGACAGTTTTTATTAAAAATATCTTTTCCCAGCGAAAGCTAAAAGAAATTCATGGATATCTATCATTTCAATATAAAAAAACAACTAATTTGATTAAGAAAACTGAATATTTATCAAAAGAGGAATTGCAGTTACTGCAGTTTAATAAAGTAAAAAATAGATTGATACATGCTTATAAGAACGTTCCTTACTATTCGGATTCTTTTCGTAAAATAAATTTCGACCCTAATGAAATGCACAGTCTGGATGAATTGCAAAGAATACCATTTCTCTCAAAAGAAGAGTACCGAAGCAACATCGATAAGTTTATTTCAAAAAATATGCCCAAAAGACTGCTTTTGAAACGCTATACGGGAGGTACAACAGGGGAACCCACACCGCTTTACAGAAATATAAGTGATTATGGACGAGAAAAGGCTTTTACTGATTATGCATACAGTATGCTTGGAGTTAAACCTAATTGTAGGGCAGCGTTCCTGCGTGACGCTGTAAACGATAATAACAGACACTATATTGTAAATAAATTTGATCGGACGCTTTACCTTTCAGGGCATCATTTAACTGAAGATGACCTTGACGTATACATAAATAAAATCAGAGAATATCACCCTCAACTTTATTGGGTCCTCTCTTCTTCGGCGTTAATTCTTGCCGATTATATGAAAAGAACTAATGAAAAGGCTTTTGAAGGAATTAAAGTGGTTTTATGTACATCGGAGACATTGTACGATTTTCAAAAAAAGAGAATGGAAGAGGCGTTCGGCGCAAAAATAGCCTCTCATTATGGCCATTCTGAACATGCTGTAATAGCTCTTTGTTGCAAACACAGTAACCTTTTTCATGTAATTCCCCAGTATGGATATACGGAATTGATTGACCAAAACGGAAATGTTGTTACCCATGAAGGTGAAATAGGAGACATTGTAGGCACCTCCTTTACCAATAAAAGCTGTCCTCTCATAAGATATCGTACTGGAGACAGAGCAAGGCTTACATTTACAAAATGTCCTTGTGGCCGTAATTATGTGATGTGGGATTTAATAGAAGGACGGAAACCAGCAATGGCGATGGCAAAAAACGGCAGCGCTGTCTCTATCGGTCCGCAACTCCTTTGTACAATTCACGACGACACATATGGAAAAATAAAACAATTCCGATTTGAACAATATGAAAAGGGTAAGCTTGATATTATAGTAACGTTGCTTAATAATTCATTTCTAACAACAACAAATCGGTATTTTACTGATTTATTTGAAAAACATTATCCCGGATTGTTTGAAATTAATGTAAAACTTTCTTCCGACCAGAAAGATAAGTCTAAACATCTTTACTTTAAACAGCATTTGAACGTAGATTGATGATGGTTTCCATGAATTATTTGTTGCTTACCATAGATTATGAACTATTCGGGTATGGAAATTACTTAGGAGATGTAATACATCATATTATTAATCCCGCAAAGCAACTTATAGGGCTTAGTGAAAAATATGGTATACCGTTTACATTTTATTTCGAGATTGAGGAATACATCAAATTTGAAAAACACTCTCATCGGCTTAAAAAAAATCTGGGGTATGATCCCGCAAAAATGATTTTTGATAACCTACAAGAAATTATCAATAGCGGCAATGACGTTCAATTACATGTTCACCCAGAATGGCATAGGGCTACATACAATAACGACAAGTGGTTTTTATGTTTAAATGAAAATACCGTCGATAGCCTATATAAAGATCAGGCGGATACTACTAATTTTATTCGTTCAAGAAAAGAAATAATCGAGACCATTACTTCAAAAAGCCATAAATTACATAAAATTGTTGCCTTTCGCGCAGGAGGGTTTAATGCAAGACCGGCCTTAAAATTACTTCCTGCATTACGGAAAAATGGAATAGTCTTTGAATCTTCTCTGGTTAAGGGGTTATATCAGAAAAGCCCTCTAGGTTTTGTCGATTATCGAAAATGTCCTGCGGATAAAACATTATGGCGGGTTGACGATGATATTTGTATGGAAAATGAATTAGGCTTAATTTATGAAATACCGATTTATTCTATATTTAAAAGACGATTTAGGCATTTAACTTACAACAAAATAAGGACGAAAACATCAAAAGATATACCTAAAAATAAAAAAATTGATTTTTTAAAACAGCTCAACATAAATAACCCCGCCAAACTTATAAAATATCTTATGCAAAAAGCGCCTGTTAAAATGGATATTCACAACCAATCACCAAAATATCTTATTAATTTACTGAATGCCGCAATCGGCTCCGGCCATGCATCATCTTTTCCCAATATATTTGTAGCGATTGGACATACCAAAGAGCACAATGAAATGAATTGTAAAGCGATAGAACAGTTTTTACAAAAACTTCCTATCATTCCCGACCTTCAAATAATAACCTTCACTCAACTTTATAATATCTTCCAGGATCAAGGATATATTAAATAATTCGTAATGTAAAAGGAAGATGTTTGAATAAACGAGATATACCATAATAGAAATAAACTTACGATTTGTTGAATGATATAAGGAATACCTTTCGTGAATGCAGAACCTCCGGTAGCGCGGCATGTCAATATTTCAGGAAATTAAACCAACGACTAGATATTTCTTGATAAACTATCCGTCACGATTCTAAAATTAGAAGGGTATAAAAAGCCCAACCGTGTATCCTTCGGTTTACACGAACAATTTGGGGCGAAATGGCGGAAAGAAATAAAAACTATTTATAGGAGTTGTTTTTTTCGGTTCCAGGAGGTCATTATGGCAATGGGACTATCAATGAAAAAAGCGGTACTGTTTCTGTTGTGCCTGTTTTTTGCCTACCAGTGTTTCGGAAAATCGCTCGACGCTAAAAAAAGTGTCTCCGTCAAAGCTTCGCAGACGTGGAAGCCTCCCATCGGCATTCCAGACCCGGGTTTCGGCATCAACCAGTCGATCGCCGATTATTACGATCGCAAATACGATTACAACGGAGACGGTACTCCTGACGGCCCCTATTCCGATAACAATACCGACAGTATGTACACCCATTACGTCAACCCCTCTTCCGGTGCTTCAACCGATAAATCAAACCCCTACGGTACGAGGGCAACGCCGAGAAAGACCTTCCCTGACAGCGGCCAGGTACATCCCGGCGCGATTATTTATATCCGTGGAACGATTACGACAAGCGGCGAGGATTTCACATATTGCGGTTCCGAGTCCGCGCCGGTGTATCTGCGCGGAAAAGATACCGCGACATCAATAATCAAATCATCCGGCTCGGTACAATATTATGGCCATTATGTCATCACCGAAAGACTTAAAATCACCAACGGATCGGGGAATCCATATGTCGAAGTGGTAATGGACCCCCCTATAAATGGAACCACTGGCCACTTACACCACCTTACCCTCCGCGACTGTAAGATTGCGGGAAGTTTCACCATTGGCCACTATCAGCCTATATCGAATTATTGTCATAATATAGTGGCTTACAGAAATGAAGTATATGGCAATTTCGATTGCAACGGCGTTAAACGAACTGAGCCCAACGAGACATCGGGAATTGCGTTCGAGGGAAACTGCCAATATGTGTGGGTGCTGGAAAACGAGATTCACCATTTTCCCGAAGATCTGACGGGCGGGGCCCACGCCGCAAATTACACCGCTCACCATCTTTATGTGGGCAGAAATACGCTCCACCACAGCGGCAGCCAGGCGTTTATGACAAAAGAGGCTTCGCACGTGGTTTTTTCCCAGAATATTGTGTATCACTTTCACGGCGAGAACTACGATACGGAGGGCACCGGGGTCGTGATCCATTACGGTCCCGATAAAGCGACACGGAACGTATGGATCCTCTTCAATACGTTCAGCGACATAACCTATGCCGCCATCCAGATCGGGGGCGCGGTAAGCTCTCCGACCTACCTCATCGGCAACATCGTCTACAACGTGCGCAACGCGGCCAAAGAGGGATGCGGCATCGTTTCATGGCATTGCGACGGGCTGGTCAATTGTGTCAATAACACCATTTACGACTGCGACGTAGGGATCGCATGTCTCGGTGCGTCACATTTCAATATAGAAAATAATATTTTCGCGTGCATACGTTACAATTACCTGCAGATCGAAAGCGGAGATTTCAAGGCGTCGAACGTAAGCAACAATATATATTTCAGCCATACGGCGCCGGCGTTCGCATGCGGCGATATCAGGACCTATGCACAACTGGTTGCTGCTAAGGGTGCCGCCGGCAGCTCGATGCAGTGGCCCGGATTTGCCGATACCGCGGCGAAGAACTTCACGATCATCGAAAAGTCGCCTGCCGTCGGCAACGGTAAAGTCAGCACCGTTTACGCGACCTTCCTCGATTCCATCCCCGAGGGGGGGAGTATTGCAGCGGACTATCTAGGGCGTATCCGTCAGACGGAATCGTGGGACATCGGCGCTTTTCAATATTCCGATTCTAAAACAATCAACAAACAGGGCTTTCACGAAAGGCAATTCAACGATTTGTTTCATGTCTTCAGAAATGTGGACCGCCTTACTGTAGTAAACAATTCAACGGCATCGTTCGACTTCTTGCTGTCGCTAATCGAACTGAACGGCAGAACACTCGGTAAAAAAAGAGGATTGATCCGTCCCGGTCCTAATTCACTGCACTTTGCTAACAAAAACAATTCCGGAGGTATTTTTAGAACCGGCACCTATCTGATGCGGTTCGAGAATGACAATGCCGTCTTTAGCAGGAAGCTTTCGATAGTGAATTAGCGGAAAGCGCGTACGCCTCCCCCGGCAACTCGCAGGCGGTTGCATGCTGTCCGCTAATCGCAATGTTCCACGGCAGCACTGCAGGCTCGATGCAACACGTATCTTATCGCTTCCACTCAACGAATTCCCTTTCATATACTTTACAACAAAGGCCATGAAGGATAAAACCTACCTCAATAGTGGGTGCTGCGTTTTCTTGTGATATGGCGCTACGGATGATAGGTATCGATCGATGCTACGCGAATGAATTTAAAGCTGTTTTTATCTCCACAGGTTATCAAATCATTTGAATCGGCGGCAGGAGCATTAAATGAACATTATGGGTGTCGATAGGAAGGAAAATCGATTTCTTCTATCTGATCGTTTGTCAATAATCAGAAAAATGATCGTTACTTAGGAATTTTCCAAAGCAAGATTTCAATATGCACCTATGCATCGTTTCGCTTAACGCATACAAAAGCATCTCCGGTTGCGCCGCCGGTCAGATCGGCGGCGTGGAACTGCAGACCTCCCTGCTGGCTCGATGGATGGCGCAGAAGGGACATGCGGTATCGCTTGTCACGTGGGATGAGGGAGGACCGCGGGAGGAGTTCTTCGACAGGGTTCGCGTCGTTAAAATCTGCGGCCAGCGTCAGGGAATACCGGGATTCAGATTCTTCCACCCCAAATGGACGAGCCTTGTACGGGTTTTGCGGAGTATTAATGCCGATGTGTATTATCAGAACGGGGCCGAAAATCTCACCGGGCAGACGGCGATGTGGTGTGGAAAAAACGGCAAGCGATTCGTCTTTGTCGCTGCCAGCAATATGGATTGCATTAAAAACCTTCCCGAACTGAAAAACCCGCGCGACCGTTTCCTGTACCTTTACGGATTGCGTCATGCAGACCGGGTGATCGTGCAGACGCGGACTCAAAAGGAAATGATGAACGACAACTTCGGTGTCGGCGCATCAGTGGTGCCGATGCCGTGTCCCGACATAACGGTGGATGCATCGGTCGTACATGAGAGTGCGGTCTCAGACCGGATTTTATGGGTCGGCAGAGTATGTAGGGTCAAACGGCCGCACCTGATACTGGATCTCGCCGAAAGGCGGCCTGATTTACAATTTGATATTGTAGGGCCCGTCTACGGAGATTCCTATGCGCAGAACGTCCACCGGCGCGGCCAGACGCTTGAAAACGTCGCTTTCCATGGAGGGATTTCGAAGGGAAAAATGTTTTTCTTTTACAGCAGGGCACTCTGCCTTTGCTGCACGTCGGAAATTGAAGGATTTCCGAATACCTTTCTTGAAGCATGGAGCAGCCGCCTTCCCGTGGTAAGCACCTACGATCCCGACGGGGTAATCAAACAACACGAACTGGGTTTTTTCGAACAGGACGTCGACGGTCTCGAACGATGCATCGATCTATTGAGAAAAGACACCGGAGTGTATGAGAGGATCTCCCGTAATGCAAGAAACTATTTTCTGGAGCATCATGAAGCTGACAAGATTCTGGAAAAGTTCGAGTGCATCTTCAATGAACTCGCGAAAAGGTAACGAAAGCATTATCCCGTGAGTATCGGAATCGTCATGGCGACCTGGTTCCCGGCCGATCCCTCGCAACCGCGCGGCGGCGTTGAGGCGGTTAGCGTCAATCTCGTCAGGAAACTTGGTGAAAAAACCGAATTCCATGTCGACGTGGTGACTTTTGACAATGCGATCGACGTCCCGAAACGACTCTCCTGGAACAATGCGGAAATACACCGACTGCCCTTCGGGAAGAAGCGCCTGCTTCGATTTGCCGTGGGGGAGGGCAGGTCGCGGTTACAAGAGTATATCGCCTCGCTGGGCGCCGACCTTGTCCATTGCCACGATACCTACGGTATTATGGCGAGAGGAATCGGCATCCCGCGCGTACTGACCATTCACGGTTTCATTTATCAGGATACCCTCTATCAGGAGGGGCGAACCTCGAAAATCCGCTCGAAGATATGGGAACGGATTGAGAAAGCGGCCTGGGCGGATCAGTCCCATATCATTTCAATCTCTCCCTATGTTCGCGAGAGACTCAACGGAATCACCGGAGCCGTCATTCACGACATAGAAAATCCCATTGACGAGGAGTGCTTCTCGTTGGTGAATGAGCCCCATGGAAAAACGGTGCTTTCCGCTGGAATCATCTGCGAAAGAAAGAATACGCTCGGGTTGCTCGAAGCGGGCAGAATGATCGTCGAACGTGATCCTACCGTCAAGATACGCATTGCCGGAGAGGCGTCAAGCGCATCCTATGAAAGGAAGATAACCGGCTTCATACGGTCGCACGATCTGACCGGAAACGTCACCCTGCTCGGCAGAGTAAGTTCCGGCCGCCTGCGTTCGGAGCTCTCGCGCGCCGCCGTATTCGCGCTGGTGTCGTTCGAGGAGGGCGCGCCCATGGTGATCGAGGAGGCCATGGCCGCGAGGGTGCCGGTCGTGGCATCGAACCGATGCGGCATGCCGTATATGATCCGTGACGGCGAAACCGGTTTTCTGGTGAATCCCCATGACGGTTCGGATATCGCCCGTGCAATTGAACGGATTCTTACTGATATGCAATTGCGGACCGCAATGGGGGAGCGCGCGCACCAAATCGCCGGAGAACTCTTTCATCCGGCGGCCGTCGCCCGACGGACCGGGGAGGTTTATAAAAAGGCAATAGAGGATTTCAGGCGGAAGGGGTCGAAAAAGCAGCGATAGCATAAGGCGGGAGCCGGGGGAGCCGATCAAATGACAATTGATAAGGGATGTATGATCTGAATACGACAATACAAATAATACTCACGGTCGATTACGAAATATTCGGCAACGGCCAGGGGGATGTCGAAAAGCTCGTCATAGAGCCGGTAACACGGCTCATGCGATTGGGAGATAGGTTCGGAGTCCCCTTCCATGAACTGGCGGTACAAGCGGCATCGGAGGATCGATGAATTTATTTGCCTTGGCTAATAAAGCCATCACCGCTTTCGCGGGACCGCTCGACCGCAATGTCGTTATTTTCATGCTTCACGGCGTTCATGACGATGAGATGGAAAAGATGTGCAGGCCGCCGAAGAGCAGCATGCATATCGGGGCGTTGAAAAAAGCAATCCGTCTGATGAAGCGGTATTATACCATAATTTCGCTCGACGACGCCGTGGAGATGCTTGGATCGAGAAAGCAGTGGAGAAAAAAATGCGTGGTGCTTACCTTCGACGACAGCCTGAAATCCCAATTCCTTATCACCATGCCCCTGTTCGAGGAGCTTCAGGTCACTGGAACGGTCTTCGTATCGACCGAGGCCGTCGATCTGCAGGTTCCCTACTGGTGGAGAAGGCTTGAATATGCCTTTGAAAAAAGAGAAAAAGAAACGCTTGACATTCCATCGCTTTCCATCCGTTGCGGAAAAATCGATGCCGCCGCCGAAAAGAAACTGCTGCGTTCCATAAAAGACAGTCTTAAAAAAGCGGATTCCGCGCAACGCGAGTCAATCGTTTCCATGGTTGAAAGCCAGCTCGGCGTTTCGGTGGAAGAAACCAGGAAAAACGACCCTTTCGCGCAGTTGCTCACCTGGAGTGAGTTGAAGGCCCTGCACGACGGGGGGATGACCATCGGCAACCATTCGGTGACGCATGCGAACCTCGCCGCCATACCGGAGGAAGATCTGCGGTATGAAATAACCGCATCAACGAGAGCAATAAAGGGAAAATGTGGCATCGAAACGCGCCATTTCGCGTATCCGTACGGGGAATATACTGAAGAAGTGAGAAACGAGTTGATACGGAACGGTTATTCTTCGGCGGTAACAACCGAATCGCCGGGATGGAACAACCGGATGACCGATCCGTACGCGTTAAGAAGATTCACTATGCCGGCGGATCCGGACAAAATACCCTATTCAATTTCGGGATTGAAGGAACAGGTAAGAAAATTATTGTATCGGAAGTAAAATACTATTTATCAATATGAACAAGGCGACCATTATTCAACCATAAAACGGGTATAAAAAATGAAAAATGACATACACGGACGGGATAGACTGGTAAAAAACACCGTTATTAACTGGTTATCACTCGTCGTACGATTTGTTGCGGGTTTTATACTGCCTCGCCTTGTCAGTGACACAATCGGACAGGAGGCTCTCGGTGTTTGGGACTTTGCCTGGTCAATTGTCGGCTATTTCGACTTGATTACCGGGGGGCTGATTGGAAGTATAAATCGTTATGTTGCAAAATATCATGCATCGGGGTTAGAGGATGATCTTCGCGTATATATTTCGACAGCAGGTCTGGTAGTTCGAAGTATGGGATTGTTGGCGTTCATCGTATCGGTTTGCTTTTTGATTATACCTGCTGATTCTTTATCGGGAAAATTTTCAACGCTTTTTCTGGAAGCACGTGTACCGATTTTCTTGTTGGGAACCGGCATTGCTCTTCAGATTTCAGCTTCAATTTATAGCGGTGTTCTGACAGGATTCCATCGATGGGATATACACAACGGCATTCAAATATTTTCTCTTATTTTATCATTAGTTTTCAGTGTTATCGTATTACTGTCAGGTGGTGGAATAATGCATCTGGCCGCCGCACAACTCTCGGCTGATTTCATTAATCGGACGATACATTTTTTTGCAGCGAAAAAAATCTGTTCCGAACTGCAGATACGAATTAAAATGTTTAATATGAAAAATGCAAAAGAAATGTTTGTTTTTGGCGGAAAGAATTATGTATCGCTGATTGCAAGCTTATTGTCAAATCAAACGATAAGCATAATAATCGGAGGAGTTTTTGGTCCCGCTATGCTGGCAGTTTTCACACGGCCGCTGTCATTGACTAGACAGATAATAAATATAGTATATAAATATGCAATGATCTTCGTGCCTACTTCAAGTTCGCTGCAAATGACAAAAGATATGAAAGGGATCCAGAATCTGGCCATTTCCTCGACACAAACATCGATTTGTCTGGCATTACCCTTAATGCTGATTATTTCGATTCTTGGAAATGATATATTATCGATTTGGATGGGAGATTCATATAGAGTCGGTGTATTGGCCGCAATATTTGCGACAGGCGCTTTATTTGATATGGCATACAGCCCAGTACGTATGATAATCACAGGAATGAATTATCATGGCAGAATTGTTGGAATAGGTCTTTTATCTGCAGTAGTTTCCTCGCTTTGTGTATGCATTGCGGTTTTATATTTACATAAACAACTGGTTGCGGTCGGTTATGCAATGATAATCCCCTCCGCCATATCACAAGGGCTGGTTATTCCGGTGATCTGTTCAAAAGTATTGCGCCTGCCGTTACGAAAATTGATTTTTTATTCTTGGATAAGGCCTATAATCGCCAACATTCTTTTTATTGTCGTATTGATAGTTGTTACTTTTCAATCCGAGTTAAGCCCTTTGCTGAGAATCGGGATAGCAATTGGCAGTGGCTTTCCTATTGTAATAGCATGTTATTATTTTATCATAATTCCCGTTCAAACAAAAATATTGATTAAAAATAAAATGAAGAAAATGATAGGTAAAATCGTTCCTACTATAAACTGACCGGATCAAAATATTGTAATTGTTCACATTACCTCTTTTATCAATTCAATACGATTCAGAAATTATACTAATATGCCCAATACTTCGAAAATACCGCTGGCAACAATCGTCCTGACAACATATAATAGGCCGAATTATATCCTGAAGGCGGTTACTGACGTTTTCAATCAGACGTGGCAGAATCTGGAACTTATTGTAGTAGATGATTGCTCTCCCGGACAGGATACGTATAACATTGTTCGAAGCATTTCCGATAAACGATTAAAATATATTCGACGTGAAAAAAATGGCGGTGTATCCGCTGCGCGTAATACGGGTATTATTCATGCACAAGGCGATTATTTGGCGTTCTATGATGATGATGACATGTGGGAACCGGTAAAAATCGAAAAGCAAATAGCGTTATTCATTACTAGTAAAACAATGCTGGGCGCCGTTGGATGCGGAAGAATCGATCATCTATACAATCGAAAAGAAATAAAAATGCCGGAGTACAGAGGAAATATATTTATAGATCTGCTCGCACGAAGAGCGTCGGGATATGGTGGACCGAATATCATGATCCCCCGATTCACCGATGGATGCTTCCCGCTTTTTGACGAATCGTTTCCGGCGTTAGAGGATCTTGAATATGCAATTCGCATTGCCGAAAAATATCCGGTCGACTATGTTCAGGAAGCCCTTGTTCATGTTTACCGTTATGACAATCTTGATCATGTATGGAATTCACCAAATGTAATTATCGGTTTTAGGAAATTAGAGCAGAAATATTCGTTACTATTACAATCGCATCCCGAGATACTTGCGTTTTATCGTTACCATACCGCGAAAAACCTGCTTAATCTCGGGAAAAAAAGAGAGGCTAGAAATGATATTGTCGAAGGTATTAAATTCAAGCCAACCTCAGGCAAGTTATATATCTGGTATTGCCTGTCGTTTTTCGGGAAATTAGGCATAAAAATCGCCGGACGCATTTTTGCTATTAATCCGCCACGGGTACACTAAAGGATTTCCAGCCTCTGCACAATAAACATCGATACGGCTTGTTCTAACTGAAACCGATCCGTACGCATGTGGTATATTATTTCAATGATCAAATCTTACAAAAGATAATTATCAAAAAATGACAGGCTAACCATCATTGAATGGCTATCTGCAATGAATTCACCGAAAATAAATCGTGATGTCAACATTGAATTGTTACGTGTCGTCGCCATGTTATTTATTGTGGCGCTTCATTATCTCGGCAAGGGCGGTGCTCTTTCATCAGCTAAATATTTAAGCGCCAATTATATTTTTTCATGGACAATAGAAGCTTTTTGTGCCGTTGCGGTTAATTGTTATGTAATTATAAGCGGATATTATCTCATAAATTCGCAATTCAAGCTTGATAAATTTATTCTTCTCTGGCTACAGGTATGGTTGTATTCAACAGGAATATATGGAGCATTGATAATCGCCGGATTAGCCAGATTGAATATCTTTGATGCGGCGCAATCTCTTTTTCCGGTCCTGACATCGCATTATTGGTTCATCACTTCCTATATGGGATTATATCTACTTTCTCCTTTTTTAAATATTGCGATAAAATCGATTACAAAAAAACAGATGGAGATATTATTATTTATCATTATCGGAATGTTCAGTGTATGGAAGAGCCTTAATCCGATTTTCGAAACATTTGATCCGACAAAAGGATATGGTGTTATATGGTTCGTTTGCCTATATATTATCGCAGCTTACCTCCGGCTATACTGGCATAGCAATGTTAATAAATATTGGTATTTACTTGTTTATGTACTCATATCCGTGCTCGTATTTTTATCTAAAATAACGATAAGATATTATTTGCCTGATGTCAGTTTTGAAAACTTATACTATGAGTATAATTCGATTTCGATTCTCACTTCATCCATAGGCTTGTTTTTGTTTTTCAGAGAACTGAAGATAAAGAATGGTAATTTTTGCCGGTTAATTGTTGCGATTTCTCCTTTGATGCTTGGAGTATATCTAATCCACGAACAGGTAGTTCTTCGTTCTATTCTATGGATAAATATCCTCCATGTAGATACCTATGTAGAATCGATTATGTTCATACCGATATCGGTGCTGATTATTATAGCAGTCTTTTCAGGCTGTACTCTTATTGAAGCGATACGATTTAAATTATTCGCTCTTTTTGAAAAAAGAAAATGTCAGGGGGGATTCACCGTAAATTATTAAGAAAAGGAAAATAAAAAAGCCGGATAAAAACAACCGGCTTTTTTCTTCAATACATTTCTAATGCGCGTTATTTTTTTCGATGAAAAAACGCCACACTGAGAAGGCCTAATCCCAACATGATAATTATTGTCGGCTCAGTTACATTACCAACCAATAGATCGTTTCCACAAGAGTACGTCTGGTGGACGAAATATTCCTCTCCGGCGAGAAAACTCATGTCGATTGCGCCTAATGTATAGTGGGTCCCTTGGAAATCTTTATAGGATGAGTAGGAAAAAGTCCCTCCCCCGATCACCTGACCGCCGCTTATCAGCGCGTAAGGAAGAGCGTCGGAGTGATCGTATCCCCACCGATCGGCAGAGGCGTCGTAGGGTTCCTGAAGATCGGCGAACTGCGGGTTTCCAACAGCAAGATCTACAATGGAGTAAGAATCGTTGGCAAGTTTATTGGTACCTTGATTCAAATCGATGACATAATCCCATGTACTGTTTCTGTTGAGGTCGATAAAAATATCGCCTATCATTATATCTTCCTGATGAGTACCGAAAGCATTAAAACCGCTTACCATTGAAAGTTCATTGGTCGCATTATCATAAAAAAATGCCTCCAGATCCCATTCCTGGGTATTTACTGAGTTAAAATTCGTATTACCGTCTTCAGGGGCGGGGTTAAACCCATCAAAAATAGTGATATTGATTGGTGTTGCATTGATAGTGGCAACCAACGAGATGCACCCTGCTAGAGCAAACAATTTTTTCATAAAAACCTCTCCTGTAAAATTTACAATCAATTTTTCGATAAAAATACGCAAGAAGTGTGCCAGAAAAATAGGCTTAAAACAGCATTTTTTTATTAGGGAGTGTAAAATATCATTAAATTATGTTAATTTATTTTACATTTCTTGTTTTTTACTCAATAACATTAACCGTAGTTATCGATTTTCGAATAATCCGTTTTCTTCATTATCATCGAAAAAATTCATTAATTAACGGTTATGGGGAAATAGGATTATGGTTCATTCATTGATATAAAATAGGTATTGATGGCTCCTGAACTAAACTTTGATATGGAAAAAATATTCAGATCGGTAATGGTGGTTTTTTATATCGGTATCCTTTTTTTTGTTTCGCTTCATATACGGATGCATTCATCTGAGCTCGTTTTACCAATCTGGGACCTGCAGAACAGCGAAAACATACTTAGGATATTGATAAAAACCTTTTTTATCGTGTCGGGAGTGACGTTGTTATTCATCCCTTTGGGAACGATAATTTCATTTATTTTAAATAAATTAAACAAGCCCGAAAGCATCTGCAAAATCGGTTTTAACGCAACGATTTCGCTTCTGCTGGGTTTTGCAGGTTCAACGGCAGTTACAGCCTTTGGACTCAAATTAACAATAAGCAAATTGACTCCTCTTCATCTGTTGCTTCAGTCGATTGGAATAGTTCTCGGCATAATCACGGGAACAACGTTGATGCTTCGAACGAACCGGTTTTGGATTTATGTTATAAAGTTCGTCGTGATTGCCGGTTTGATTACGTTGCCGTTGCTTTCAATGTTCTTGCTTTGCTTTGAGGCGAAGCCGTTGCCTTTTCAGCCGTCAGGGTATGATTCCAATGATAAGAGGATTCTCATTGAGCGCATCCGCCACAAAGATCCCCGGAAATTTATCGTCGGACAGCATCAGACAATAATGTTCACCTGGAACGAAATCAACAAACTGTTCGCATGGGGGCTCGATATCGGATCAGGCGAAAAAAAGGCGAAGATTTATTTCAACCGCGGCGTGGTCACCCTTCTCGCCTCAGTCCGATTGCCGGTGACGGATAAAATCTCGCCGTATGTAAATATCGAACTGAAAGGAAATGCCGCCTACGACCGTTCGATATGGGTGGAAATAGAGAAATTGAGAATCGGGCATGTGGCGATTCCGGTTGTTGCGTTCGATCCTTTTTACAGATCGGCTTATACAATTTTAAAAAACGACCATTTCATACAACCCCTGTATGATGCGATAGAACATTTTGAATTGTCCGATTCGGGATTTTGTGTGCAATACGGTAAAGTCGATGTGCCGGATCGGTTCGGCTCTCAGCTCATGTCGAAATTAGGCGCTTCAAGTCCATTGGCGTCGATTATTTACGGCTATCTTGATCAGTTGATTGTCATGGGCCGGAAATCTCCCTCCATTACCATGAAGGATTGTATGGAAACCGTTTTTCAGCATGCGGAAAAATGCGCGATTGAAAGCAGGAATCCCGTCGATGAAAATCAGGCTGCCGTTTTCGCGCTCGCGATATTGATCGGATATGAACGCATAGGAAAATTGGTCGGACCGGTCACCCTGGATGACTACCCCGTTTCGGTTGTCGATAAATTCGGTACAGTTTCAATAAACGGGCGGACCGACTGGGCCCGTCATTTCCTGGTGAGCGCCGCGTTGCAGCTATTGTCGAATATCGCGACAAGCGATGCTGTCGGTTTGCTGAAAGAAGAGCTGGACGGCGACGTGAAAGGTTCGGGGTTTTCATTCGCCGACTACCTCGCCGACCGGGCGGGTACGACGTTCGGCGCATTTGCGGTGAAAGATTCATTGACAGCAACCACCCTTCAGGCCCGTATCTCCGAGGAATTTATTATCTCCGATTATTTCCCCGAAGCCGCTGATCTGCCTGAAAATATGTACGATGAAGAATTTATCTCGGTTTATGGCGGAGTGGGGGGGCAAAAATACGGGGAAATAATGGAAACCATTGAAAGGAGAATAGGGCGGTGCCCGGCATATAGGAAATGAATTTCAAGTTATTCAACAAAGTCAGCCAGTATGGTGATACCGGCCCGTACGACATCGTCGACCTTCACTTTTATATTGCAGGAAGGTGTGGAAGGAATGATAACATCCACCTGTGAGCCGAAACGGATCGCACCGATACGCTGGCCGGAAATCACCGTATCCCCCTCATTTACATATGAAATTATTCTTCTGACGAGTCGCGATGCGATCTGCACGACACCTATCTGTATTTTATCGCCTTCGATGAGGATCGTCTGCCGTTCGTTTTTGACGACACTTTCGGGGTGGCGGAGCGAAAGAAACGTTCCCTGAATATGTACCAATTTTCGTATGATGCCATTGACGGGCGAGCGATTTACATGCACATCCAGATAATTCATGCAAATGCCGATAACGTGGTTTCCCTGAGAAAGCAGCGGTGTCCCGGACAATTCTTCCAAACTGATGCGATCGTTTCCTTTTACGGACAATGGAATCCTTCCCGATTCAACTCTTTTTACATATATTACTTTTCCGTCGGCGGGAGAAATGATGACATTCCGATCTTTCGCCGTCGACCGTTCCGGATCCCGGTAAAAGAAAGGCAGGATCGACAACGGTACTTCACCGATAACCAGCGGGAAATTCAACAGGCAAATATATACCAGATTGCAATGAAGATATTTTATCAAACAAAAATTTATGCAAACATTGATTATACAGGCACACGCCATCAATCCATACCATGTCTTTCCCTGATAGAGGCACCATTTATACCGTAAAGTAATGAAAACGAAACAGGTGATGAGGACGGAGGCTGGTGCAGCTATTACCATACTATTCATCTTAATATCCTCTCTTGATCCATAAATAGGGAATGAGCAGCCATTCGATTATAAAAGGCAACGGGTCTTTCCAGTTGAAAGTAACATGTATCGTCGAAAAAGACAGGTATTGACCGATCAATTTCAATACCGACAGTCTGTTTTTAACGCATTCATGAAGGGCGATCGGCAGGTCGGTGGTCATTTTAAGCCATTGTTTCTTTTTTATAACGGCGGATGCGTGATAACGCGAATAGTCAAGTTCATAGATGTCGCAAAACAGATTGAAGGGCCAGTTGATCCCTGTAGATTCGGTCAAGGTATGCCAGCCCCAGAATCTCGCGTTTATTTCTAGTAGCTTTAGCTTGTCGGTACGGTGATCTTTTTTGAATTCCACTTCACATACGCCATAGTAATTCAACGCGCCGAGAAGTTTGACGGATATATCACGCAGCTGCGGAAAATCCACCACCTCCACGAAGGTGCTCGCCCTGCCGTAATCCATTGGATGCTGTCGGGTACGACGGGCCGTGAGATCAATTTCAGGCACCCCGTTTTTAAAAAAGGCGGCATAAGAAAATTGAAGCGAACTGGGGCCGGGAATGATTTCCTGGACCAGCAGCTTATCAAGCTCGATTATTCTGGTAATCTGACGTAATTGCCGGATAAGCTCTTTTCGTGAATGAACCTCAATTGCTTTTTTGCGATACGTTTTGAAAAAAACCTCCTTCACCGCCGGTTTGATGATCACAGGAAAGGAAATTTCGACGGCCGCCACTTCTTCCCAGCTGAAAAAAACCTTGGTCTGGGGGATATCGATTCCCAGCTGTTGGGCAAAGGAATAAAATTTGCTTTTATCGTATACAATTTCTATTGACGGCCAATCAGGTATCCAGTTTCTGTAAAAACAGGAAATAATCGATTTGTTTTCAGAAAGGGCTCTCACCTGTTCGTCATCAGTAGGAAATAACGTCCAGTTTTCAAGACCATGCTTTTTACCCGTTTCGATGAGAAATTCGACAAACGCATGGTATTCACGATAGGGGGGCGAATGGAAAAATTTTCTGCAGTATTTTGACGCCAAGGCAACCCCCCAACGGTCCTGGTCAATGACGACCGTCGGAACTCCCCGGCGGGCCAAAGAACGAAGAATGCCCAGTCCCTGAGTTTCGTTGCCGAGTATTACCACGCCGTAAGGGAATGAAGGCTGTTTCAAATATTCTGTAACAGCCATAATAGCGAAAAATTCCTCTCTATCGTACTGTTTTTACGTTTATGGATGCAGTATTTTAGGCAGGCACCCTGAGTGATAACATCATGCCCTTTTTCGGTAATACATGGCCGCCATACCTTTTTATCTGTTTCTGATATAACGAAATTACTTCCAGTTAATATATATTACGGTACTTGTCAATAAAAAATGAAAAGTTTTTTGATAGATATTTTGCATCCTCAAACTGATCCGACTGTTCATCCGGTACTTTTTCAAGAATGACCACAATTAATCGATTAGGTTATTTCCAACCGTGCGGAGGGCGGTTTGGGTGATTGTTACGATAGTGCCGCTTCCGAAAGATTCGAATATACGTTGAATACAGAATGGCCCTATGGCATAGAACTGATCTCTCGTGAATATATGGAAAGGTTGATCTTCGATTACATTGAAGTATTTTACCACCGTAATCGGGAACATTCATTTTTATACTGTATGAGTCATTTTTATTATACAATAGTTAATCACGAGCTGCTTATATCGTGTCCACTTTTTCGCATAGAGGTTTGTTGATACTATATGAAAAAAGGATAAAACAATGAATGCACTACGATTTAAAAATACAATTGATAGATTGTTTGAATGGTTCCCGTTGTATAAAGCGATTGTTGGAGGATATAGGTATTATAATAGTAGCAAGTGCCGTTACAATTCAAGACAATTTTTGAAATATGGAAATGATGTGCGAATTTGCGACAATGTCGAAATAGTTTTTCCGGAACGATTGGCTATCGGCAATGGAGTTTTTATCGGTCCGAGATGTTTGATAAGCGCTACCGGGGGAGTTAATATCGGTAATTATACCGGTATCGCCGAAGGCTGCTTGATATTTACCGTCGAACATCGTCACTATGGCGCCGAAACAATCCCGGTCGATGACGTTCGCATGATAAAGCCGGTTTGGATTGAAGATTTTGTTTGGATAGGAATGAAGGTCTCGATTTTGCCGGGAGTAAAAATCGGTGAAGGCGCAATTGTAGGCCTTGGAAGCGTGGTAAACAAAGACGTAAAACCGTTGAGTGTAGTAATGGGCAATCCCATTCAGGTTATTGGCAATAGGGATAAAAACAGCTTTGATAAAATGAAGGCGGAGCGAAAGATACGAGCACCCAGCCGTCCGACAAGATCACTCTGGATACCGCCTTTAAGCCGTAATAAATATTCTAAAGAGTTATTATTTTTTGGATTTGGAGAGAACCATTTTAAAGGCATTTTTGCCGATAGAAAATAGATTAAAGATAAGGTATTCAAAATTTCGATCGGTAATTTTAAAATATTCTTTTTTTCAATCTAATATTTATATACGGTACTATTGCATTACCAGCCAACAAAATTATTTGTATCATTATGATTCGATATACGTCAAAGGGATTATGGTATCAGGAATGTTATTTCGAGGAGTCTTTCGAAACAGTCGATATCGATATTCTGGAGTATCGTTACCGTAGTAGACCGTTGCCACGAAGTCTTTGGAGATACTCATTTACGCATTTGATAGATCTTCGCATAAAAGAAGAGCAGATTCTTTCAAATTTCACGCCGAATTTACGCTATCAAATCAGAAAGGCAAAAGATCGTGAAGGAATTGAGGTGAATATGGTATTTCCTCCCAATAATCATGAAGTTGATGAATTCATTCACTATTTCAATACATTTTCACAAAAAAAGGTTATAGGATCTATTGGTCAGGGACCGTTGAATGAGCTTGTTTTGAAGGAAATGTTTGGAATATCTTCAGCGTTTAACCGGGAAGGTCATATTCTTACAATGCATGGTTATCTTGTCCATAAAATCGAATCGCGCGTATTGCTTCTTTATTCCGTTTCGCCATTAATGGAATGCCCGTCAAACAAAACGAGAAATGTAATCGGAGGAGCGAATCGGTATCTCCATTATAACGATATGCTGTTTTTTAAGAATGCAGGCATACGCACCTATGATTTCGGCGGATTTTATATAGGATCAACAGATAAGAAACTGTTGGATATTAACAGATTCAAAAAAATGTTCGGTGGTTCATTAACTGTTTGTTACAGCGGAGAAAAAGCATGCTCTCTAAAAGGCAGAATATATTTATTCTTTAGGGAAGTAAGAGATTTTTTGTTTAAAAGGAAGATGCTATTGCAAAATAAAGAGAGAAAAAGAGACGGGAATCTAAAATTAAAAGAGTTATCCGGGCAAAATAATAAGATATAGTATACTCATTTCAATCAAGAATAAATCGTGACAATCTGGAAACCGTTAGTTTCTGTAGTAATTCCGACTAAGAATTGTGCCCCTTATATTACCGAAGCGATAGAAAGTATTGCCAATCAAGATTATGATAATATCGAAATTATAATAGTTGATGACGGCTCCACCGATAATACCGACAGTATAATTCAACCTTATAGAAATATAATTATTTATAAGAAAAAGGAGGCTGGTGGAATAGGAAATGCCCGAAACGCTGGAATGGATTTAGCCAGAGGGAATTATATTGCATGGTTTGACGCTGACGATTTATGTCATCCACAAAGGATTCTTATTCAAGCTGCCTACTTGGATTACAATTCGAAGGTGGATATAGTGTGTTCAGGATTTTCGGCGTTTAATGAACAGGGGGTCATTTCCGAGTCGTACGCACCTGTCTACTACTCGATGTTAAAAAACAAGAAAGCTCTTTGTAAACTTTTTACCAATCATGATCGTTTCAAAGGTGAAAAAGTTACCTGGCAAAAGGCGCCGTTCGATAAATTCTATGACGTCTATTGGGGAAATATATGGGAAAGAATAGTATGGGGAAATATTATTCATCCGCCAACAGTTATATTTCGAAAAAAAGTCTGGGAGTGTGGCGAAAAATTGAGCACTTCGATTCAATCTGGAGTAGAGTGGGAATATTTTATCAGGATTACAAAGAAGTATGCTGTTGCGTATATCGATTCATCACTTGTATATTATCGACGGCATAAAGATCAGATCACATCAGATACGGCTGCGAACGCAAAAGAATTACCTTTAGTAATACTTGATGTTATTCTAACGACATTGAAAAAAAATCCTGAATTGGCCCGGAAATATAGGTCGATAAAAAATCGAACCCTTGCCAGATGCTATTCAAGAATAGCTTATGCATTCGCGGAATACGATCGATTGTATGCAATTAATTGCTTTCTGAAAAGTATTGTCTTGAATCCGTTGCAGCCGCGACTCTTTAACTG
Organism: Candidatus Latescibacterota bacterium; assembly: GCA_016927495.1. Classification (GTDB taxonomy): domain Bacteria; phylum Latescibacterota; class Latescibacteria; order Latescibacterales; family Latescibacteraceae; genus JAFGMP01. Next base: position 21,262 of record JAFGMP010000451.1, read on the forward strand.
CTTTGCTCGGATACTATTACCGCCTTTTATTATTAACACGATTCGTCGATTAAAAAATGTTAGTGTATAGAAGATGGCAATGATCCAGAAAAAATGTAATGATAACAAAGACGAATGATTTTACAGAAAATCATGCAAACGGGCGTAATCAATCCATAACCTTAACGGGACTATTGTTTCCCGGTAATATTTTCGCTGTCACCTCTCCCTTCGATCACATCTACAATTCTTTTGCAGAAAAGCGGTGCAACCTGCTTGGCAAAGCGTTTATTAGGATGGGAATCGTAAGGCCCCGTTGCATAGGATTCAATCAGAAAAAGACCGCCTTCTGTTTCTAATAGCTGGAAATCCCATAAATAAATATTATCTCCCGGTTTATCCCACTCCTTTCGAACCCATGTAAAAAATTGCTGCGCACGTTCCGCCCGTTCCGGAGATGTTGACCCTTTTACCTGCGAAGCTCCGGTCCAGACAATAAATTTAATCTCTGGAAATTCTAGTAGCTTGTACCGTAAAGCAATATATTGCAGCTTATAGTTTTCAATTGTTTTTTTATCGATCGAGATATTGCTTTCCCCGTTACTTTGTTCGATATCACTTACCGGATAACAGTGCTTGAACACGACGACGTTGTATTTTTTAGTTATCATCTCCAGAGTCGGTTCATAATGATAAGGTTTTTGACCCGCGTGATTAACCCAGATATTCCAGTAATCATGAGGATTATTTCCATATTCATGTGGAAAATATTGCTCGGTGATAAAATATGCTTTATGATGCTGATACCGGTAATTCTTGAACCACTCTTCAACTCCTCCCATCCAGATGTTATAGCCGGTACTGTGATGAAGGAATAAAATATTTATCGCTTCAGGGCTTTTATTTAACGGCCTTTTAAGTATTGATGCAGGGTTTATTTTAGGTTTTATGAAATATAGAATTCGTTTACGAAAAAAGATGCCTGCAGCGAGTAAAAAAAGAATACATAAGAAAATGATAAGCCGGTACATCGTAACCCTTTCAATAGTTTATATTTTCGTTGCGATTACCACACGAGGATTACCTTCATTATCGTTTTTGAATCGTATCGGTTTATAACCACGAATTCTACTAAACAGTGCTTGTACCTGGTTCTCCTGCCTGATTCCGAACTCAAAAAAGAGAGAACCCCCCGATTTTAGAAATGGCAGTGATTCCTTGATTAATCGTTGATGCAGCGAAAAACCGTATGTCCCGCCATTGAATGCCTCACATGGTTCGTGTCTGACCAGATGAGACAGGCTCGACTGTAGTTTTACAGAAGGAATATAAGGCGGATTTGAAATGACGACATCTACGCTCGATTCGAGATGCATATTTACCAATGGGGAAAAAAGATCGCCCTTTAATACGGTTATCCGGCCGGTCAGATCGCATTGCGCGGCATTCTTTGCTGTGCAGGCGACGCAGGTATCAGTTATGTCAATAGCATACAGGTGAATTCCAGGATGGTGCATGGCGATTCCGCACGAAAGATTTCCGCTTCCACAACCTACATCGATTCCCGTTATCCGTTCTGAAGCGGCGTGTCGGTCACTAAGTGCTTGGGTGACCGTATACCCGAGCAGCTCGGTTTCCGGTCGCGGAATAAGAACTTCCGGTTCTATGAAAAGTTCAAGCCCCATGAATTGAACGCGCCCGGTCAATTGAGCTAACGGCGCGCCACTGATCCTTTTGTCAATCAGTAATTCGAGCGCTTTTTTACATTCAGGCGTCATTTCCGGTAACGTTGTCGATAGTGCCTTTTGGGCAGAACATGGTGTTCCCGCCGCAGTATTCCACAAAGCTTTCAAGGTCGCTTCGGTTGTTTCGTCCGGAAAATCGGGTGTGCTGATATTTGCAGTAGCGATATAATCGAATAACTCCCTGAAGAGCGGATTATTTTCCATTGAACGATCCAGTCGGGTTCTGATTTTTTGTTGATTAAGATGAGACGATTGTCCTTACGTGAGCGTTTTTTTTAAAATCTTTCCGGATTCGGTTTTTGGTAACGATGATCGTATTTCAATATACTTTGGTGACATAAAATTTTCGAGATGATCGGTACAATATTTTCTTATTGCATGTTCCGTTATCGACGCGTCATCGAGCGCAACGAATGCCTTGATTGCCTGTCCTAATAGTTCGTCGTCTACCCCGATTACCGCCGCTTCTCGAATACCCTTTATACTCAATAAAACATTTTCAACTTCAACCGGGCTTACCTTTTCACCGCGTGATTTGATGATGTCATCGCTTCTTCCGATAAAATAAAGATCACCGTCTTCGTCCATTTTGAACCGGTCTTGCGTGCACAGGATTCGTTCGCCGGGAAAATAGCCCGATAGTAGCATTTTTTCACTTAGCTCAGGTGCTTTCCAATAACCCGCCATGATATGTGGACCCCGTACATGGAGAATACCCGGTTCGTTCGGTCCGCAACGGTGTCCGGCGTCTGATATGATGAAGGTTTCGGTACCGGGGATCGCTTTTCCTACCGAACCGGGTTTTTTATCCGCCAATTCAGGTTCGAGATAACATACCCTTTTACATTCGGTCAGACCGTACATACGGTATATAAGCGCATTAGGAAATATTTGATGCAGTTCTTTAGTGTACTCCGACGGAAGTGACGCCGCGGTATTGGTAATTCGTTTTACAGAAGAAAAAGTGAGCGGTTTACGACGATGCATGCCGATCAGGGTGGCATATATGGTAGGTACGCCAGGGAAAACGGTTATTTTTTTAGCGATAATATTTTTTACTATTTGGGCAGGGTAGGCAAACGATCGTTCGAGCACCAGGGTCGCTCCCTGTACGACACTCATGAGAACCTGATATAAGCCATAGTCGAAGGCAAGAGGAAGTACATTTATGATTGTGTGTGAATGGTCAAGCCTAAGGTAGTAAGAAATACTTTGTGCCGAAAATAACATTGCATGGTGGCGCATCATTACCCCTTTAGGATTCCCCGTACTCCCTGATGTATATATGAGCGCAGCAAGATCAGTCGGTAAGGAGGGCCCCAAGTTGGCTACCGGTTCCATCTGTTTTACCGTTGTGAATAATTCACCGGAAAGGCAGCCATCCTTTTCGGGTGGTGCTGAAGTGTCGTCAGTTAATGTATAAAAAAAGCCTTTTATGAATGAAGGTGCCCGGAATACAGGTAACAGACGTGAAAACAGGTGGCTGTCCGAAATCAGGATTTTTGTTTCACTGTCAGCAAGGATATATTTCAGTTTATTGCTCTTCGTTTGGGGGTTGATGATGATGAATACGCCTCCTGCAAACAGCGTTGCATACAGCGATAGTACAGCAGCGTAGGTATTGTCGAGAAAGATCGCGACCCGGTCCCCCCGTTGCACACCCGCATCTATAAGTAACGTCGCAAGACATCGGGTATCATGAAGAAGGGTCGCATACGTATATTCGATACCCTCAACGACCAGTGCCGTTTTGGCGGAATATTTTTCTACAGCATGCCATAATGTTTCGTGAAGCACCCATGATGGCTTATCGTACATTTTTATCACCTGTTTAATCGGCTGAAAATAATAACCTGCAGGAATTTGTCGTGAATATTATATGTGTATAATATATTATATTTCTTTGTAGTACCTGAATTTTTCACTAAAAACGGCTCATAGAAACATATAGAAAGAAAAAAGCCATCTGGACGCTTATTCTACAAGGTATTTTCAA
>JAFGMP010000452.1 GCA_016927495.1 Candidatus Latescibacterota bacterium
CGAAAGCCAGTACACCCCCTTATATTCAATGTTCAATCAAAAATGAAGAATTTAGGATTCAACCATTAAATATAACTCGTTAAACATCCTTCATTTCAATTATATCAAGTGGATTCTCTGATAATAAACTTCGTCGGCAATTCTTTATGTTTTATTCCCGATTCACGACCTTCAATTTTGTCTACAATCATATTGATCGCATAGTCACCCATTTCAAGTTTCGGCTGGCGAACGGTCGTAAGCGCCGGTTCAATTACTTCAGCAGCCGGGATATCATCGTATCCTACTATCGCAAGATCATCGGGCACTTTAATACCTTCACGCTTCGCTTCCTTTACGATTCCGATCGCTACCATATCCCCGGCCGGTACAAATACTGCGGTTGGCCTGGGAACAATATTTTTAAGACGATCGAAAATTTCTATGCCGTCTTCCATGCCATCATCATTCACATCAAACAGGATATCACTGCGGGCTTCAATCTGATGACTCCGGAGAGCACGCAGATATCCATTGTACCGTTCTTCCGTTGGGATTCCCTGCTTGCGGGTGGTAATACAGGCGATATTCCGATGGCCTTTGGTAATGAGATATTCGGTTGCGTCAAAGGCACCCTGTTCGTTATTCACATACACCGAATCGAGATGTTCGCATCGACGTGCTACGATAATACTCGGAACACTTTCTTCGGCGAACACATTCAGTTCCTCTTCGGTGACCGTAGAGCTGATGAGAATAACGCCATCAATCCGACGTTCGCGTGCAAGCCGCTGAAAAAGTTGAGATTCCCGTTCCTTCTGCCCGATCGTATCGAACAATTGAACGGTATACTCAATATCACGATTGGTACTTTTAATTCCCTGAAGCACCCGGACGACAAATGAAGAGGCCAGATTCGGTACAATCACCCCTATCGAGTTGGATTTTTTGGTTGCCAGCCCACGTGCAATCACATTCGGGTAATAGTTCAGCTCTTTCGCTATCTTGAGGACTTTTTTGCGAGTGGTTTCCGAAATATTCGGTTTATTATTGATAACCATCGAAACCGTCGCGGAGGTTACCCCTGCCCGGATTGCGATATCCTTCAAGGTGACCGTCATAAACCCACCCTTCCTAATACTATATATAAATCAGATTAAAAAATATACTCCAACGTTATACCTGCCGCACTCTGATGAGCGACAAGGTCCGGATATGCACGTATTTTTTTCGGATAATCATGCAGATGCGCATCGACGATCGCATCAAGAATTCCATATACATAGAAAAACAGTGAATACCACAAATACGTGTTTCTGTTTCGGAATGCAACCCCCTGACGGAACTCCCAGTCCTGCTTGTATTCCTCCACGACTTCCACGGTGGTTGAATCATTTAATCGATTCAACGCTGTAATCCCCGCCTCAGCCTTTCGCATCAGACGGTGCTCGTTGACCGCGATCACTCCCAGAGACATTTGCGTCATGAAAATCATGCCGGCTTTACCGGGAGCACCATTATATAATTGTCCTAGTCCGAGTCCGGGAATTGCTGAAAGCCATGCCGCCTTTGCGGGACTTTTCTCTTCGTCTGAAACAAAGAACTTCGAGCAGGCAACCGCATCAAGAACATTGTAAATATACCCGCCGATCATCCATGACAAGGAATTGTACATACTGTACCGGGCACCGAAAGCATCAAAACGCCAAAGAGCGGCTTTTTCCAGTTCGGAAAGAGAATCCGTCTTTCCGGAAGTAATCAACGATGACTGCTCGTAGAAATCGGCGTTGGTATTTCGTACTTTCTCGGCATTATACCAGGATCGTGCAACCAAGGCTGTAATCACTTCCAGAGCCAGAAAAGATCCGGCCTTGATGTAATGGCCGGTATACGCCTGGCCGGCTCCCGGAAGTACCGCAGACAACGATCCGGTCAGCAACGGATTCCATGTCTTGACCGGCAACAATGATATACTCCCCGAATCGGCAACATCGGTTCCGGAAGTTGTATCCGCCATGGCCACAACATGAACCATCAGTAGCCCCGCAAATACAATATAATGTCGATAGGATCTTATTGGCAAATTTAACCCCTTAAATAAAATAATTTATTTTTACCCGAAGGGGTAATAATACTTACATATTATGAAACCGGCCATTACAGAGAATTGGTAGCTAAATATACTTCAAGCTGCTCGGGGGAGGACGGCGATTGCGGGTACACCTTGAAAAACAGATTCATTCGGGGGATAAGCGTCACCAGGATAAAGGCAATATCTTTCCAGAAAGCCCAATTTTCAGAATATTGCATATTGATCCGCACCTTTGTCGGCCAGATAACGGTATCATTGTATTCCTGCGGATGAGCGACACCTGCAAGAAGTTGCTCTTCGTAACGAAAAAACAACGTAGCAGGTCCGGTGATTCCAGGACGCAATTCAAGGATTTTCCGATCTTCTCCGGAGAGTTTGTCAGCATACCCGGATACATCGGGACGCGGACCGACAAACGACATTCTACCGATGAGAACATTCCACAATTGCGGGAATTCGTCAAGTTTGTATCTGCGAAGGAAACGTCCGACGGGAGTGATTCTCACATCGGTTGCGGTTGTCACCGTCCCCATCCACTCCGCTCCAACGGTCATCGTCCGGAATTTGATGCATTGAAACAGTTGCGCATGTCTACCCACCCGCTGCTGGCGATAGAATACCGGTCCCTTTGAGGAAATTTTCAACAGTACCGCCAGTATGCATGCAGGCGGAAATAAAAAAAGGAGCCCGGCTGCGGCTCCTGTAATATCAAATAGTCTCTTTAAAATGCATTGTGAACGTTTCATAAACTATAAATATATATCACCCGATCCCTGATGAAGCCTGTACGACAGTTCCACATCTTCATTTCCTAACAAAACATCCGTTCTTCCATCTCCTCAAAGGAAGGTCCCGCCATTTCGGGAATCAGTTCGCTGATATCCAAGTAGAGTGCCCGCAGGTTACCGAGATCAACGTTGCTTTTCATATCATGAATGAAGCGCTCGATCCGGTCTGGATCACTTGCCACCCGTTTCTGCACCCGTATCTTCTCGAAGCTTGTCGGAATGACATTCTCCTCTTCGCACAGGAGTACTTCCTCAATTTTCTCTCCATGCCGCATGCCGGTAAAAACGATCTCGATGTCCTCACCCACCTTGAATCCCGAAAGTTCGATCAGATTTTTCGCCAGATCGACGATCTTGATCGGCTCACCCATTTCAAGCATGAAAATTGCGTTCGATTCGTTCAGCGTCGAAGCCTGCAGCACCAGCTGTACCGCTTCGGGTATTGACATGAAAAACCGTCTCGTTTCCGGATCGGTCACGGTGACCGGCCCGCCGTCTTTTATCTGCCGCTGGAACAGAGGAATCACGCTGCCGCTCGAACCAAGCACATTGCCGAAACGCACCACATTGAACAGCGTTCCCGAAGTATTGCGCTCCAGCACGACACGTTCGGCAAGCCGCTTTGAAATCCCCATGATTCCTCTCGGTTTCACCGCCTTGTCGGTTGATATCATGACGAACTGCTTGACGCCATAGCGTTCGGCAAACGATGCAAGCATCGCGGTTCCCAGCACGTTATTCTTAATCGCCGCAAGAGGATTCCATTCCATAAGGTGTACATGCTTGTAAGCAGCGGCATGATAGATATAGTCGGGCGTGAACTTCCGGAACAGCAGCTCCATGAAGCCGGTATCGAGCATATTGCCGACAACCGTGTGTATGGCGATATCGGAATGACGTTTTTTAAGCTCCTGATCGACCTGATACCCGCACTGCTCACTCGCATCAAGTAATATCATACGCGCGGGACGGTAAGCCGCCACCTGGTAACACAGTTCAGATCCGATCGATCCCCCTGCGCCGGTAATAAGAACCGTTTTCGCTGCAAGCTGCTGACGGACATGAGTGTCGTCAAGTTTGATATTGGGTCGTGACAGAAGATCGTCAATCGAAACATCACGAATCTGGTTGATCCGGAGTTTTCCGCTCATGATGTCAAGCATCGGCGGGACGATTTTAAATTTCACATCCCAGTCATGAATTTTTGAATTTTCAATGATATTCTTGACCAGGCTGTTGGTGGCCTCGGGAATGGCAATGAAAATTTCATGAACACGGTGTTTTTTTATTACTGATCGTATGACCGAGGTATCACCAAACACCTTCAACCCCTGTAGACGTTTACCATGAATGTTTTTATCTCGATCGATAAAGCCGATGGGAATGTATTCTTTGCGTTTTGCCGATTTCAGGGTTTTTGCCATTTCGTTGCCTACAGTTCCAGCGCCGACAATGAGAACGTTTTTCGCGGTATCGCTTGCAGGAGCGAAAGATTCCCGGAATATCCTGATCGTAAAACGGGTACCACCATTGAGAATAATGAAAAAAGCGAAATTCATAAAATATATGGAACGTGGATAACCTCTAAACTTGCCACTGATAATAATGGCTCCCATAAATACCAGCGAAGCCAGTGCAGATACTTTCACAATATCTTTCAAGTCATCGACACTGACATAACGCCAAATACCCTGATATAAATTGAAAAGGCCTGATACAATCAGAAATATAACAACATTAATTGGTAACGATGTGTAGAACAATAGAGGATAATTTGAATGTCCAAGTGTAAAATCAAAACGAAGCAAAAAAGATAAAAACAGAGCACCTGCCGCAAAAAGAGAATGCATCAGGATTATTATACTTAAACGATATCTAACTATGGGCGTTAAAAAAATTCTTTGCATAGTATGTCCGTGTGGGTTCTATCAGTTTATTATATTTCCTATAAAAAGAACATTGTACTTTTATTTTATTTAATCCGTCATGATCCGGCTACTATCAGAAATATCATACTGGTACTATTGCAGAGCATGCAGAGTTATTTTCTAAAAACCTCTTTGATTATTTCTGTCACTTTGTTTATATCATCAATGGTCATAGCCGTACCGGATGGCAAACAGAGGCCTTTTTTGAATAACTTTTCACTGGTTCCATTACAATAAGCTGTCGCCGAGGCAAAAACTGGTTGAAGATGCATCGGTTTCCAGAGCGGACGACTTTCGATGTTTTCTTTCTCAAGTGCAAGTCGTATACATTCCGGAGTTGCTTCTCCCGTATCCTCGAGACAAGTCAACCAGCAATTTCCCCTTCCAAAACGATCACGCGGCATAAAACGAATGCCACCAATTCCATCTAGTTTTTCTTTATAAGAATCATATACCTGTCTTCTTCTTCTGATACGTTTCTCAATTACAGAAAGCTGCCCTCTTCCGATTGCGGCACATATGTTGCTCATCCGATAATTATATCCGACCATAGTATGTTCATAATGTGAGAGTGATTCGCGTGCCTGTGTTGACAAATAACGCGCCATGTCAATTTTGCTTTTATCCTTACCAACAAGCATTCCCCCACCAGAAGAGGTTATAATTTTATTCCCATTGAACGAAAACACTCCCAACTCACCGATTGTCCCAGTATGCATGGTTCTATTGTATGCTCCCAGAGATTCAGCGGAATCCTCGATAAGCGATATATTGAACTCATCACATATATTTTTTAAATCATTCAGATTTGCGCTCTGTCCGTACAGATGCACCACAATCACCGCGCCTAATCTCTTGCCCTTTTTCAACTCCTTTTTAATTGCTGTTCTGAGCTGTTCCGGATCAATATTCCAGGATTCACTCTCACTGTCAATAAAAACCGGTTCTGCTCCTATATACCGTATTGGAAAAGCACTTCCCGCAAACGTAAAAGTTGAACAAAAGACGACATCCCCAGTTTTCAAACCTGAAACAAGTAACGCCAGATGAATCGCAGCCGTACCACTTGAAAGAGCCAATGCATGTTTGGCTCCGGTATATGTGCAGAAATCCTGTTCAAACGCATCTATATCAGGGCCGACAGGAGCGATCCAGTTCTTCTCGAATGCTCCCTTTACATTCTCTAGTTCACAACCATTCAGATGTGGAGGAGAAAGATATAATCTATTTTTTCTCATACAATCTCTTTGAGTTCCTTTTTTGACATCCATATATTTTTCGGCTGACACATTCCCGCTTTCATCTTACAAGCATTACTTTTATATGATACACATCGAAAAGGTTTTTGATTAATTCAACTTTGTTATGCAACATACTTTCATTTTTTAATTTTCTTCAGGTTGATTCAATTGATTGTATACTTTTACATGCTTCTGCATCTTATTCATTAGTACAACCTCTCCGCTTATTTCTTATAACGATAGATAGTTGTACAGCAGTTCAATAATGTTCTGGTACGATAATAAATCAAACATTCGCTTATATACTTACTATTTAATAAAATAAATCTGAAGTAGAATTACTTTGTTTTATCAATAACGCATAAGAATCCGGAAGAACCAATACCTCTAAGAGTAAAACTGCAATCTGGATACTCCAATAATTGCGATAACTCATTACGGGAGTAAAAATACAGTGGGCAATTTCTTAGATTATACCGTACTTTTCTCACGAACTGCCGCAAATTTCCCTTTCCTGGTACGGAAAACATAACCCTTTTTTGGGCAAATCCATACATTTTATCTAAAAATTTCCTTGGTTCATCAAGATAATCGAACACTCCTAGTGCAACAACCGCATCGAATTTCTTATTACATTCCCAGTTCATAAAATCTGCCGCAATGTAATTTATCTTTGATGTCACCTCCTGCGGAGTCTGCTGCTTTGCCAAGGCAATCATTCCTTCCGCATAATCCACTCCCGTAACAGTTTCGCACCCGTTATAGATAAACTGAATTGCATTAACACCAGTTCCGCATCCGACATCAAGAACACTCTTACAATTGCTGTTCTTCAGTTCTTTAATAGTCTCATCAGTTCTCTTGTATAATGCTTTTCTGAACAATGTATTGAAGATAGTACTTAAGTATCCATTTTTATTGTACAATCGATCAAAATCAGCTGCCGAGCGATGAAAGTAGGACTGCACTTTCTGGTTTCGTGTTGCCATAACATTCTCCCATTGTAATAAATTTTCCTTGTTTCAACAATCTGCGTACTTTTCCGACAATACTTTTTCTGAACAGATTCTGAAAAAGTGATATCTTTATATTTTTTACCAACCCGATTGTAGCTACAGCTTCCCTAATTGACAATATGTTGTTACTGAATTCATACGGATGAAAATAAAAGACTTTTGGCGATACAGAACTTCTTTTCAGGAGAAATGAAATCACAATACGGGGTAACAATCTAAAGTATCCTCCACCGGCAACCGGAAGAGTACATCCAAATAAATCGGTCGTCACAAGCG
>JAFGMP010000453.1 GCA_016927495.1 Candidatus Latescibacterota bacterium
TTATACTTATCTGTATTATATTTATTTATTGAGTATTACTATACTTACAGCATATATGGTTACTATGTTGCCGAAAAACATAAGTTTATATATATGTAAGGCATAAAAAATGGTTCAGGAAATTGAAAATTATTACCCAATAAATCTTGGAATACTTCGCCTTGACACCATACGGAATTTCGATGTTTTCCTGCAACTTCAGAATAAAAAGCTGATTCTGTACCATGCCGGTGGAGAACGTTTTACATTAAGTGTTAAAGATAACTTGCTTGAACATAATGTATCAACGCTTTTTGTAAAAAAAAGAGACAAAGTACTGTGCCTGAGATATATTGAAGAAAACTTACCGGGGATACTTGCCGATCCCTCAATTTCTCTGTCATACAGATCAAGACTTGCACATCAGACAATCACATTTATTGCACGATCCCTTTTTGAATCACAACGGGCAAAAACTGTCAAGCGTTTTAAATCAGCGATCTTTTCCACTATGGATCTCGTACTCAGTTCCGAACATGTACTGGCTCATCTCATACAACTGACGTCTCATGATTATCATACCTTTGCACACTCGATAAATGTCGGTATTTTCGGTATAGGTCTCGCCATAGAAGTGTTTAAGGACAGATCCGAACATGATATGAAAGAGATGGCTGCCGGCTTTTTTCTGCATGATATCGGAAAATGTCTCATATCACCGACAATATTGACTAAGAGGGGGCCCCTTACAGACCATGAATGGAAAATTATGAAACGTCATCCTGCCGACGGTTATAAGATGCTCAGTAAGTTAAATGCACTTTCTATAGAAGCTAAAGTTATTGTCTTGCAACACCATGAGCGTCACGACGGCAAGGGATATCCGAAAGGTCTTAAAGGTAACGAGATACACATATACAGTAAAATCTGCTGTATAGCAGATGTTTTTGACGCACTTACGGCGATGCGGCCTCACAAACAGCCCCATAATTCGTTCAATGCACTCAGAATCATGAAAAATGAAATGAAAGGTGAGTTCGATCCTGAATTCTTCGCCCGATTTGTCATGCTATTCAGCCGTAATAAATACGTGCCGAAGTCAGACAATTCCAGTACAGGAAAAATAATCTGAGGGAGTTGTTTTGTTGCCGTACGTTTCACGACGAAAATTCATAAAAAACACACTGACAGGCATGGCAGTATCTCTTTTTCCACTCAATCTGTCATGCGACAAGAAACAGACATCCCCGGCACAGGCATATCATAAAGCCGTACAAACAATTCTGACAGAAATCGTCAGGCATGAATCCGATAACCTTCGTGATACCGCAAACATACTTGCCGATACGGTTATTGCAAAAAAACGGTGTTTTCTCTATTCGGGTTTTCCCTCACCGGCAGGATACTACACATTAAATTCTCCCGGTCTTCCGCCTGTTTTTATTAATCTTCTTTCGAAACAGATGGCTGATACAATCAGAAAAGGCGATACCCTCATTATAACCGAGTCAGGTGATATACCTGAATTTGCACGAAAACAGGACGCGCATGTCATAGGATTAAGCTCTCCGCAATTTATAGATGAATATCCGTCATCGATCCACAAAGTATATGCTGAGAAAAGGCGTTTGGGTGATGCTGCCGAAGTAATTATTAAATCCCATGTGCCTTATTGGGACGGTTTGGTTGAATGTCCCGAATACCCGTTTATGATTCTTCCGGGATCGGGTTTTGTACGAACTGTTATACTCACAGCTCTTGCGGGAGAGGTATACTATCGGTCGGGCGGTATCGGTTTAACCGGTAATATTCCTCCACATGTTGCGCTCGGATATATTGAAGCGGTTAGTGAGAGAATGAAACAAATAACCGGCCAATATGAAACGCTTCAACAGTCTGGCAAGACTATCACCGATACCATGATAAAAGGTGGGCGATTTTTTGTGTATGACAGCAATAATGCTCTGAAAAGTGAATTGACAGAACTGTCCGGCAGACCCGTTTTTGCCCGGTATATAACACGTGAAGAAATTCTTGATGACAAACTCAAAGCCGATGATGCGTTATTGTTTGTATCGCTGAGGTCAAATGCAACTTTAGACCTTACACTCATGAATAAGGTGCTGTCGACCGTAAAAACGGTTATTTCCATCTGTCCGCATGATAACACCGGCGGCTACCGTCTTTTCAAGCAAGCCTCGTTTGCTCTCGATAATCTCAGTCCTGAAAAAGAAGGAGTAATCACATTTGACAACGGTTCGAAACGCTATCTGCATACCGGCGGCCCTCTCAATATTCTTCTTCTCTGGATGCTGATCGGTGAAATTACCGGTCAAATGATACAGCATGGGAAAACTCCGCAATACCTTATGGGTTCATATTTCACAGAGAGCGAACAACACAACAGGAAAGCGCTTGAGGTTGCAGAAAAACGCGGGTACTAACTACATATGATATTACAGTTCATGGTGGGGGTACAGAATTTTGTGCCTCTACGAATAACAAAAACCTATTCATATATCATTTCAAATCTCAACCACTTTTAAATTATCTGAATTTTAATAATACCATGCTGATTCACCTCGAAATGCCAGTTCTTATGTGTAAGCTTTGATAAAAAATGAGTATCATGGCTGACAAGCAGTAATCCGCAGCGACATTCATCGAGCGCATCTTCAATGCAGGTGATTGAAACGATAACATTAATGATGATAATCAGGCAAACTGTTTCAATAATAATGTGCTGTAAAAAGTAATAAACATTCAATAAAAAATTGCTTGTATTTTTGTTGCCCGTTCGTATGTTTTTACATAAGTTTGCCTTGTATTTGTATAGATAAGGGTGCTGCTCGTATAATTACTTCCAACAATAAAAAGGGTGTCTGTGGTGTTTTAAGCGCTATCTTGAAAATTTTTTCGTGAACTGGAGGATTTGTACCTGTGAAAAAGACAATGATATTTATGCTGTTTGTGTTGTTGATCCCGCTTGCCGGTAATGCGGAAACACCTGCAGACCCCGGTTTGCTTTTTTATCTTTCCGGCGAGGAAAGCCTGACTGCCGATTATGCAAACGGCGATCCGGCACCGCTGGATTTTGCCAATATCGAATTTGTGGCGGACGGCGCTTTGGGGAAAGGATTGCGCTGCCCACATTTCACCTATACACTCGCTTATAATGCATCCGGCAACGTTTATGCCGAACGTGGCACTGTCGCCTTCTTTTTTCGTGCACGGGACCCGTTCGGTGTGACGCCGTTCAAGATTTTTCAGGTTTCGCACAACGATCATACCAGCTTCGATATGCAGTTTCTGCGCATCGACTATAACGGCGGCGGTTTCGATGCATTTGTCACCGATGTGAACCTTGCACGGACAAGAGTATCGTATAAGCCGCCAAACCTTCCCGGAGCGGATGAATGGGTTCATCTGGCGGTTACCTGGGACGAAACTCAGGGGATTCGGCTTTATGTCGATGGTGAGCTTGCCGCGTCAAAGGATACCACCACGGTTTACGCTGCCGGTCTCGGGATTTTCGGTGTCCACGGTTACATGATAAATAATCTTTCGGTCAGTTCCGGCGGACCGGATATACGGGGCAGCGATTTTGACGAAATCCGCATATACGACCACATGCTTTCCACCGGGGATGTAAAGCTGCTGTCTCAGGGGAAAGGCATTGAAAGCAAAGCAGCAGTAAATCGTGACCTGAATAATAAAACATACCGTGACGAGTGGTGGCACAGGTATGGATGGGAGCGAGAGGACACATTGCCGGTATATCTCGAAGCTCCAGCGACATTGGTACGGAAGGTTGAAATTCATGAAGCCTATGACCTGAAACAGTGGATGTGGAAAGGGTGTGACGGTATCCGTGAAACCACATGGCCCAATGTGTATAACCGTTCGAGGCTTCCCGGCCGTACCGATTATTTCATTTTGCCCGACTGGAATTGTTACTCGACATCCGGTAAGTCGGTAACATTTACCATGCCGGAGGAACCTTGGAACTATGTTGAAATTACCGGTGCTGCGTTTGGGACGGCCGATGTGATAGCGTATGACAACGAACAGTCTGCTCCGCTGGAAAAACATCTGTTTGACCGGCCGGAGCGCAGGGAGCGAACCTTTCATGCGCTCGATACTGTCTATACCGGTGGGAAAGTACGGTTCACCAACACAGTGCAGGAGATGCCCATCGGTGAATTCAGCGCATTTTATATCTCTGCCGGACATGAGCCGCAGTATACCGCACAGTTGAGTTATACCGTGACAACACAGGTCGAACCTGATAATCCCACAGTCGAGTCGCTCAGGGACTACATTAATGGCCGGTATCTCCCCGATGAGCGGACAATTGTGATTGCGCTGCCATCCGGCGCTCCCCGGAACCGTCGCACGACAGACATTGACGGCGGTCTGCCGCTTGTACATATCCTGATTCCCTGTGATTTCAGAGAGGTTAAAGATGATAACAGGATTTCGCGTTATTCGCACACATGGAACAATCTGAACGGTGGACTGACTGGGATTGCAGTCGACATTCCTCCACTCGATGTGACGGCGACCCCAAATGGGTATTTCCCGATGAATATACAGGTCAAGGATCCGTTATGGCCCGACAGGAATCTGTGTGATTTTTCGTTTTCGATTAAACCTGGCGAGGCAAGAACGCTTTTTCTCGATACCCGTGACCGGATATTGCCCAATGACCGAAGCCTCTATATAACCGTAGTTGGCGCTGGCGCTGATTTCGATGCCACATCACTGGATGGAATGCGGATACGGCTGTTGTTTAAAGACCGTGAAGAGGCCTCAGCCGAGCATGTAGCCGATCGTTTCACTCAGGTACGTGATAATTTCGGAAATCAGGTAGAAGCCCGGCCCAACAGTAAGTTTTTGGGACTGTTTCGCAGGTTCGATGAGGATATCACCGATCTCTTAAGGATTGATCCCGGCCATATTCCGGGACGATATTACTGGAGTTATGCCAATCCGGAACAGGGATGGCCTGAATTCAAACAGCCTGAGCCGCCTGATGACGTCCCGCTCTGGGCCTTCCGTCAGATCGAATATCTGAAACTTGTAAGCAACATCATTCTCTGGTGGATCGACAACCGTCAGATCGAAAACGGTGAACTGGGCGGCGGCCTGTCCGATGACAGCGATTACACCAATGTCTGGCCCATACCGGCGCTGAACGGGGTGGAACCGGAGAAGGTGACCGATTCGCTACATAGGGTTTTGGAGGCAATCTATGATAACGGTATGATAACGGACGGTATCAATACCATTCAGGCGGACGGCCTCCATGTTACCGAAGAGGGTAACAATGTGCAGGGACAACTCATGATGCTCGAGTATGGCGATCCGAAACTTATGGAGCGCATGATGGAATCGGTTCGCGGTTTCGAAAGGATCACCAATATAAACGCTGCAGGTCACCGGCATGTTATTTCGGGATATTTCGGCGCGCATGCGATTTCGCGGGACATACCGTGGAACTGGTCGGCATATCAGACATCGAGAATATTTCATCCTGCAATGTATATCGCCGAGTTTTGCGGACATCCCCGTGCAAAGAAGTTGATGCTGGAGCTTGCCGACGGCTTGATTGCGCACAGAAAACAGGATGAGCGCGGCAGATGGTATACACCGGGGAATATCAATTTTGACACCGATGAAGACAGGGGTACATCTTTCGGGAATTATAATCACGTATTCTGGGGCTGCTGGGAATGGACTCACGACAAGAAGTACTTGCAGCCGCTGCTCGATTCCGGCATCGGTTCGCTTGGAGGCATCAATGCCAATGTAATCGATGTTCTCGGAAATCTGGATACCTGGGGCAAAGAAATATCCGATGGCGTTACACCGTTCTCGGGAAGCACCTATGAACGATTTGTAGCATGGCAGGTGACCGGCAACAAACAGTTTATCGAGGAGCTGTATGCCGATGAAATTCAGCGTTATACCCAGCAAACGTACCTCTTTACCGAGGGGCATTTCTGGACCGACCGTGTCAGTATATACGCGACGGAACTTCAGCGTTCACGGTTAGGCGGAGTTGCCAAGCGCGGCAAAGGCAATATCTACCCCGGGCAACTGGTAAGCTGGAAATTCAGAAAACCTGCTACCTATGAGGATCTGGCAATCCTTATTCCTGAAGCTGGAAGAACCGAATTTAAGGTGATTGCATTTAATCTCAGTGATGCTCCGGTGACAGCGGCAATGACCGGTTGGATGATCGACCCGGGAATTTGGGAAATAACGCAGGGTATCGACATCGATAATGACGACACGATTGACACGGGATTGACTAAACGCACCGTCGAGTTTGAACGTACCCAAACGCTGGAATTACAGTTTGATCCTAAAGTTCAGACTATTTTGCATTTTAAACTCGAAAATAGAGGTAAACATTACTGGCAGCGTCCCGACCTTGGAATCGGGAAAGAAGATGTGGTTGTTCGGGGTAATAGGATTACGGTCACGGTACACAGTCTTGGAGCGGTCGAAACACCGCAAAGCATGCTGGTGCTGAAAGACGCTTCGGGAAAAGTAATTACTTCGGAGCAAATACGGGCTTTAAAAGCACCTCTTGACATTTTCCCGAAAACGTGTGAGGTTATATTACAGATTCCCGAAGGAACATCAGTAATCGGAAGTAGAGTATATATTGAAACTCCGGAAAAGATAAAAGAAATAACAAAAATGAATAATGTTGTTGACATGAAATAATTAATTGTGTTACTTTTATCTGCAAATAATTTCATTAAAAAAGAAAGGAAGAAAAAAGAGAGGTATTATGAAACAGTTATGTGCGTTAGTATTGTTGTGTATTATGGTATTAAATGTGACCGGCTGCTCGGACGATGATGATAATAATCCTGTAGGTCCCGGCAACACTGGGGGAAAGATTGCGGTTATTACTACTTCCGGCGATGATGAATACAATATATCGGTGATCAATATCGAAACCGGTGAAGCCTATAACGACCTGTTCCCGCTGAACGGAACTTCCGATGTTCTGCAATATGGTGACGATGTTTATATTGTCGACAAGAGTGGTGACCGGATAATCAAGTTCGATCCCTATGGCCGTTCAATTAAGGGTGAAATGTCTACCGGCGCCGGTACTGCACCAAATACCATCGTATTTGTTTCGGCAACGAAAGCATATGTGCCCACAAGCGATGTACCGTATATTACCATCATCAATCCTACCACAATGGAAGTAACCGGCACAATCGACATATCAGCCATGGCTGATGATGACGGTGATCCCGACCAATTTCATGCGGCTATTAAAGGGAACCGCCTGTATGTTGCTCTACGCAGGTCGAGCGGGCGCAGTCTGAGCGATCATTCGAGTCTTGCGGTTATCGATATAACAACCGATACGGTTGTGAAAGAGCTGAAACTTCAGACCAATGGCATATCAGGATCGAACAAATACTCCATCGGTGGACTGGTTCAGGGCGATTACTCGATAAAGGGTAACATCTATCCGTATGTAATAGGATCGATTACCGATGCAACTGACGGCGCAATTGAACTTATAGATGAAGAATCATTGACAACTCAGGCGCTGTATTCGGAAACCGATATCGGGGGCAATTTGACGTTGTGGGTATTTGACACCAATACAACTGGCTGGGCAATTGCAGGTTTATCGGATACTAATGGTGGTGAGGGTTGGGGGCTTATACGGTTTAATCTGATCGCCGGTACATTCGATAAAGTCAGCGATTTTCAGGGAACTGTTCTGACACGGGCGATTGATTTCACCGATGACGGCCTTGTTCTGGCAGGCAGGGCTGATGAAAATAATCCGGGTGTGTTTATTTATGACTCGAAAAACGATTATAAGCCGGTTTTCGATAATGCTATCGATGTGGGACTTTTGCCCTGGCGGATTTTAGTGGTTCGTTAACCGGTTTTTTTATTTTATATTAGAATATGAATGCGATGTGCTTTTTTAAATAAAATGTAGTTATATTGTCGCAACAAGTGCCGGATAAACCAGCGTTATCCGGCATTTATGCTGATGGACGAGTTTATTAGATGTATAAAAACCTATTAATATTGCTTTGTGTTTACTTTGGTGTATCATATGTATACGGGGAGACACTATCCGGCGTGATACGCGATGCCGAAAATGGCGACAGACTTTACAGCGTCGGAATTACATTACTCAAAAACAATAGGGGAACATATACTGATGAGAACGGCAGTTTCTCATTTACCAATGTTTCCCCGGTAGTTGATACGCTCGTTTGCAGACTTATCGGTTATCGTGAATTACGACATGCTGTAACGATACCGGGAATTGTGGAACTGAATCTCGAACCTGAGCCTGTGAAACTCGATGGAATCGAAGTACGGGCTGTCCGACCAGATGATCTTCCCCCGCATGAACGCACCTCGGCAAGCGTTAATGTGATAACCCGTGAGGATATACCCGACCGCAAAGCTACTATAGCAGAAATTCTGGACAATCAGGTAGGTATCGATGTTCGTTCATTAGGCGGAGTGGGAGCAAAAAGTGAGGTCAGTATTCGCGGATCGACAACCGGTCAGGTCGCCGTGTATGTTGACGGAATACCGGTAACCGCGGAAGGGAGCGGTGTATCGGGACTTTCCATGGTGCCCCTCGCAGAGGTGGATAACATCGAGGTCTATCGCGGAGCCTCACCGGGAACATTCGGCTCGGGAGCTATCGGCGGCGTTGTCAATATTTCGACCATAAAACCCGAACACGCATTCGGAACTTCCGTATCGACATCGTACGGCTCTTTCGGGACAAATCATCAGACACTGTCTGCCCAGATAAGCTTCAATGAGAATAACAGGCTCGCTTTCTCGTTGGGACGTCACGCGAGCAAAAATGATTTCAGGTATCTGGATAACCGTGGGACAACGACTGATACATCTGATGACGATTGGGAAACCCGTGCAAATAATGATTATAATTCAAGTCATTTTCTGGCAAACTGGTATGTCGATCTGAATCCGTCACACAGTATCAAAACCAAAATCTCATTTAGTGAAACCGAGAAGGGAGTATCGGGCTTGGGACGAAGGCCTGCCCTGCACGCACGATTGACTACGGACAATCTTTTGTTGCAGTCAAAATATTCATTCAGGAATCAGCATGATGTACTGGCATGGGTTTCAAAGCATGACCAGGGATTTTACGATCCCGAAGATGAAGCTGGCAGGCGCGGCAGACAGGACAGCCACAGCGACATCGATGTAATGGGTATTATCACCCGCCACAAATATGTATACGGCCCGGCGCTCTTTCATGCGCAATTCGAGCTTAAAAACGAACAATTTACCTCAAAAGATGACTATTATTCTTCGGTGACACTTCCATCAGAACGTATCCACGGCGGCGGCGGTGTCGAAGCCGAAATCATGCTTGCCGGGGGAAATATGTGGCTAAATCCCCGGATTCATTATGTCCGGGTCGATGATAAACTCCAGGATTTAAGCACATTTCTTGTGGGAACCTCTGTCGATTCGACCATGTCGGCCGACCGTGACATTTTCACCTACGCACTCGGGGGAAGATACAGTATATCACCGTCCTGTATTATGCGCATGAATATCGGATACTATCCCAGAGTGCCCGAATTCAATGAACTTTTTGGTGATACCGGCGATATTGTCGGCAATCCGCAACTCAAGGAAGAAAAAAGCACAAATGCCGATGCCGGTTTTCATTATACCGGAACGAAACTGCCAGTCGAGATCGATGTAACCGGATTTTACCGTTATGCGACAGATCTTATCCAACGGCAGAATTTCGGAGATTATTTATTATCTGAAAACATTGGTAAGGCTCAGGTAACCGGGATCGAATCATGGATTTCCGGTTATATTTACCACAAAAAACTTTTTTATCGTACATCGCTGGCGTATCAGAAAGCCCTGAACAAATCCGATGAGACGGTTTTCAGGAAAAATCGATACTATAACAAGTTATTGCCATATCACCCCGAATGGATGAGTGATACCACCATACGCTATCGTTTGTTTGAATGGGTAAGCACAGCATGGAAAATGAGTTATGAGAGCGAATGTTTTAAAGGACCATCGAATCTACCGGAAGAAGTCATAGAATCCCGTATAATCCATGACGTTGAATTGAGCTTTAACACTGGCAGGAACATAATGTTGAACCTTGGTATAAATAATATCGGTGACGATCAGGCATCGGACCGGTGGGGATATCCGAAACCCGGTAGGTCTTATTATGTAGGTCTCAAATGGAATTATGAACGGGATAACGAATGATTCGATGACAGGAACAACAGAGTGTAACAAACGCACATTATTTTTTTCCATGAAGCATGAAAATATTGAATTATATTGAAAAATAATAAATAAAAGCTGTATATAGTAAAGCGTAATATTTCAAAATATAAATACAAATTGATACAAGGTATAATCCCGAATATACGATTTCTATTCCCGCCAGTATTCCGGTCTGTTCAGAGTATCGGCACACCTGACTTTACCTGTAACTGCCCCGATCACATTATCCTGTAACGCCTGTACCATCCAAGCGCCGGCATCTTTTTCAGGGATGGGATAGGGGGCCTCGAACCCACGGCATCCTGCTGTATTGAATCCATGCCGGGGATAGTAATCCGGATGGCCAAGCACGAACACCAGTTCGACACCCATCTTTTTAAGCCGTACCAATCCCTCAGCAATCAATAGTCCGCCGATTCCCTGATTTTGTGCATCGGGAATAATCGCCAGCGGCGCCAGAATATAGGTCGATACCGGACGTTTCGCTGATTCCAGAATCGCTTTTGTGAATAAGATGTGCCCGACAGGCCTGTCACCTTTGAGCGCAATAATTGAAAGCGAAGGCTGAGCACTCGGATCACTTAACAGATTTTTTACCAGTTCAGCTTCATCATTTTTTCCGAATGCTGCTGATTCTATAAATAATACATCTTCCAAATCGTTTTCTGATGCTTCACGGATAGTAATTTTTTCGTTCATCGTTCTCCTGACGTCGAATTGAGATAACTTGTTTTAAAAACCTGAATATAATACATGAACCGAATAATATCGAATGAAAAAATATGGGGTTGGTTTAAGAGCGTGGTGAAAAACCCCATAACGCTATAGAACCGGGAAAAATCTTATAAAATACACTCTTTTCGTGTGATCCCGTCAGCGAAGCGCAAGGTCGTGCAACACCTTGTGCGGTATTGTGATACAGTAACATCAGATTATAAAGGGGCTTTGCCCCTTTCCCGGAAAAGGTGCGGAAAAAACCGGGAAATGCCGGGTTTTTCCGCCAATCTCGTCTTTTTCACCAGGCTTTTAAAAAAGCAGAAAAAATCACCATGAAGTTAATGAAGGTAATGAAGATTATTCAAACAGCCCTCACCACTTTGATTCCCCTCTCCCGGTGGGAGAGGGAGTTGATTCAAACGTTTGTGGCATGGCCCTCCCTCGTCCGCGTGAAACGTGGGAGAGAGAGTTAGGAGGGTGAGAGTAATAAAAATTATACTTAATTACATAGTTAGGAGAAAAGCATTTGAATTTTTCAAATTCCATTAACTTTAGAAGGAAGCTTTTCTAAATATGAAATATAATTTTTAGGTAAATTATTTTCTCTTGCACCTTTAAGAATTATTTCTTTATACCATTCATAAGCCCTTTCATCGTTTGTTAAATCTGAAGACAAATATACAAAAGCACTGACTGCAATATTTTCTTTATTGCATATCTGAAAAATTTCACGATTATATCCACCTTCAAATATGTCTAGTTTATTAGTATCTTGCTCATCTATCTCATATATAACACCCCAGGTTACATCACCGGGACTTTCTATCAGATTTGCTTTTCCTGAGCCGTCCTTACTACACTTGTTAAACAACACTTTATAGCCATTCAAAAATCCGATATCAATCAATTTCGCTGATGAAATTCTCGAACGGAGTCTTGTTATCAACATATTCGAGCCATATGCAAAATATAAAACTTTCATCATTATTCATCAATGTTAAGAATTTGCTTTACAATTATTAATCACTGCTTTCATTTTTTCCCTCAGTTTTTCCCAAATCTCGCTATTCCAGCCCTCATGTTTCAGTTCTTTACAATATAATATCAGAACATTTTCGAGTTCATTGTGAAATTTTGTTGCATGTATAGTTTTTGTGTTGGAGTCGAATAGATCCCCTTTCCTGCTAATACACCATCCATTGGTCGTCTCTGCCTGATGTAAAATACCACAACGTACTCCATGATAGAAATCATTTGCTTTACCAGAGAATTTACCTAATTCCGATTTGAGTTTCAAACATCGTTGGAAGAATAACTGAAATGCTTTTTCACTGTTACCATTTGTATTTGGCCAGCCTTGGTAGAAGGATTCCAATGCTTCTATCATTAAACAACAAATAGCCATTGTGCAAAAACCGTGCTTTTGGGTTTTATCACCTCGCAAGGGATTAATGTATCGTTCAGTAAATCTTTCCTGTATAAATTTCGCAATTTCTTCCCGGTTTTTATCAGATTCGAAATGTTGATAATCTGCTATTGACACATTACTTGAGAGTCTAACATCTTCCATAGCTAAACTCCTTTTGTATTATTGTTTAATAACAATGTATTGATTGATCGCGATTTAAGTTGATCCGTGCCTATCCGTGTCCATCCGTGGCTTAAATCTCACACTCTTATAACTTCTGCACCCACACAAAGTCTACCCCTACCGAAGCATTCTCATTTCCGCCTTCATAGCGCAGAGTCAGGTTCGTGTCGCCTTCCTGTAGTTCGAGCCTCTCGGTGGGAATACAGCGCAGGAGTGTACGGTAAGGCCGGTAGAGGTCGACCACACCGCTGTCACCGCCGAATCCGGAACTGCTGCCGTTTACTTTCATGGAGACTGTACCGGAATCCTTATCCAGTGCAAAGCACATACGGATGATATAGGTGCCCGCATCCTCGACAGGGATAGTAAGTGTGAGTTCTTCGCCGACAGATTCGGGCTGCCAGCGGAAATGCCTGCCGTGTGTCCAGAGGTTATCATAGATAAATGTTGCGGGTAAGATTCCTTCTTCGAGTACAATCACATTCTCAGCTTCGTAGAATACCGAGTTTCGTGCGCCGCCCACGGCGGCAGGTTTCCAGTCGACCGGCAGTTTCTGGGGACGGACATCCTCACGGGTTATGACAACATGGTCGTCCATCATGCCGGGACGGCCGTAGTGGTAACCTATCCGGGCGTACGCGTTGTCCGGCGTCGCAATATGCGGGTAATACTCCATATAGAAGCTGAGACGGTAGCTGAACGGCAGCGGATCGAGAATGTGCCAGCGATTGTTGGTGACAAATCCACGGTTTGCCGGGCCGTCGTTACGGGGTTGTCCGCAGTAGGGATAGATAAATATGTCGGGGGACGACCACGCATAGTTGTAGTAATCCTCCGAACCGGTGCCGAATGTGGAGGGCAGTCTGTCGTCGTCGACGAATATCTTCTCGTCACCCTCGCCCCACCAGCTTCCGCCCGGACTCGGCCCGTTGCCGTTGTTGAGCACATACACCGAGGAGCCCACATACACCCCTGCTCCGTTGGCGATCAGGTAGGGCATATCCTGTATTGCGCCCATCGGGCCAACGAGGCCGTGATCGATACGCCACCGTGCGCGGAAATGCATTGACCGCTCATTGTCCCATGCGTAATCGAGGGGCAGTGCCTCGCCTTTGATTCTGACCGGCTGGCTGCCGAGATTCTCAAACACGATACGCATGTTGTCGGCATAGGGCAAAACATAGCGCGAGGTCATGGAACCGTCCGGCGATACGGTGAACGGTACCGACGAATAAGGATTAATGCCGGGCGCGGCGCCTAAAAAGTCGCCCGCAGGGGATTGTACCTGTCCCCATGTTGCGCCGTCGCACATCACATGGAGTATGGTCTGCCTGAGCGCGAGGTTGAGATCGTCCGCTTCGAGTGCGATTTTCAGCCGTTCGATAGCGCCGGGGCCCTTGAATGTCAGCGCTTCGGAAAATTCTCCGGGTTTGACCGATACATCGAATCTGATAGGCGTTTGACGGGAGACATATTCCCACTCGCTGTCAGGATTGTTCAATATGCGGTCGGCTCGGCGAATTTCGCTGCCGTAGGTTTGCATATCTTCAGGGGTGAATGTGGTTATCTTGGTGCCTTCTTCATAGAGCCTTATCTGGATCTGGTAAAAATGAATCTGCTGGACGTTGCCTGTCCATACGATACGGCAGCTTTTAGCAAACGGGATGGGGCAGTATGCCGAATTACGCTGGTAGAATGTGTTATCAAAGAAGTCGCTGGATAGCCCTGCTGGGGCCCCATATTTATCATAGGGGCGACGGAAGAATTCATCTGCCGGGCCATCCCACACCGGTTCTTTGCTGCCGTCGAGGTACAACCGGATATCGCCGCGAATTGCCGCTGTCCACACACGAACGATAGCGCCGGGGCCTTTGACATCACATATCAGGTATTCGCCGATGCCATCGCTGTCCGGTTCCCTGATTATATCCTCGAAATTGGGCACCGGTTCCCTGCCGAAACCGTCCGAATTTGCAAACCAGTCCGTTCCGCCGGGATGCGTACTGCGATGGTCATAGGAAGAGAACTGTACGGTCTTATAGGATGGTTCGGGGAAATAGGTCAGCCTGAGCATATCGACCATTTCGTTAACCAGCGTCCCGGTTGTGATCGGTTCGGCGTGAAGCGATACGGTAAAAGCTGTGATATAAAGTAATATGGTAGAAATGACAAACTTGCGCATGGAACCTCTCCTTTCAGCCGGTTTATTACTAAAAGTAATAGCAAGCAGATTGTACGGATTTTTACTGATTAAAAAAGTTATGAAATAATACTAAAGTATATTATGCTATTTTGTATAAATAATCAAGAATTTCTCGTTAAAACAACTATATAATCTGAACTATTATAAAAATCAACATTGATGAAGTAAAGATGAGTAATGAAGTGAGGATATATATGGCCTTTATCAGTTTTTTACTTGTTTTTAATGAGAGTCAATGTATATTCATAACAGTGAATTAAGAATATATGTATTTTATATCTGAATATGGCAAAAGAATCACAAAACACAGTTTACCAATAAAGGTTTCAAACATGGAACAAATTACAGTCACTTTACCTGAAGAAATTGCCAAACAGTTAAAAGATGCGTCTGAAAAAATCGGAGTTAAGCCGGAAGAATTGCTCATTACCAGTTTACAGGAAAAACTGGCAAATTAGGATTCGGATTTTACAAACGCAATGAAATATGTTCTTCGGAAAAATGCTGAACTTTACAAGCGACTTGCTTAATGAAGTATCTTACACTTTTTCGGATCTATATTAAGATAGTTTGAAAGTGTAGAAAATAAATACTTGACTAACTTTCGATATGAAAGAAAAAAATGCCAACAACTTAGCGTATTGGATCTTATCGTTTTTACTTTTATTCTTATGATTGTAACGAGCCGAGACATACTCATGTTGATCAAGACAACAAAAGCGCAAAATTCTGGCTTGATCCTGATGTTTTACTTGCTGGGAATCACGGTTATAATCGAAAAGAACTACATGATATTGAACGAATCATAAAAGAAAATCTGGAGAGATTGAGAAATGAATGGGAAATCTTCTGCGGTGGTAACTCTCACACTGGCTAGGATTATAAATGTCTCGGTGACAGATGATACACTCTCTGTTGACCTGGATGATGGCCGTACTGTTTCTGTGCCTATTGGCTGGTATCCACGTTTGGCGCATGGCAATCCGGTTGAACGCACCAATTTTCGGATAAGCGGCGCTGGTTACGGTATTCACTGGCCTGACCTCGATGAAGATATTGGTGTGGAAGGACTATTATTGGGCAAGAAATCAACGGAGAGTCCCGCATCATTTGAGCGCTGGTTAGAGAGGCGGTAATAGTACTGACATGCCACCGCTTTATAAGGCGTTGTACTTGTACACTATTCCACTGTATTACGTAGCGGCTAATGAGTTTGGATGTTATCAATAAAATTGACAAAAGCGATAAACAAACTCAAACAAAAATACTTAGTCAACAAAAAGTTGAAGAAATGACTATCTCATCAGAAGGTTGCGATAGGGGATTATGTAATGGCAACTGATAACAAAGTAGTTGTATTTATTGATATTCTTGGATTTGCAGCATTAACAAAAGCATTTCCTATTGATATAAATCTTATCAAGGCAAATTATAGATTATTATCACCCTCACTTTCAATTGATACAATTTTTAAAATTCAGAATAATCAATTGGTGCAAACTTTTTCTCAGTTTCATAGTTCACTGCAAGGTGTACTCAATCTTGCAAATATGCGTCATTCATTAACTGCTATAACTTTCTCTGATTCAGCTTTTGTTGCTACATCATATGCTTTTGAAGCTGTTAACATTGCTATTGATTTGATTCATACATTACTGCCACAGAAAATTCCCGTACGAATGGGTATAGCATATGGATCATTTGCTACAGTTAGATTTTGTTCTGATGTTACTTCCGATAGCGCAAATCACTCTGCTCAATTTCTTGGTACTGCCATTGTACATGCTCACGAAACAGAAACATGTGGAATTAAAGGACTTCGAATCTTGCTACATCCATCAATTATACCTTTATTGAGTGATATACAACATAATCCTTTAACCTCCAATAATTCTTATTCAATTTATAACATCGAATGTTCTGAAAATGAACAAGAAAACAAAATTGGTATCAAACACGAAATTAATTACTGGGATTTAAAACCCACGAGAGAATTAGCCCGGATTATTCATAAAAAAGGCAGTGCATCAACGTAAATAATTGTTTATATTAAGGTTAAGAGTGCCGAACACAAACAA
>JAFGMP010000454.1 GCA_016927495.1 Candidatus Latescibacterota bacterium
ATGCTAACCTCTTTACTTTTTCATGGATAGAAAACGCTATAACATATTAAAATAAAAGGATTTACAACTAACTGCCGCATGGATTTTTGGGGATCGCCAGTAAAATGTGGTTAGGGGGGTGAGTTGAGGGGTATAGGAGTGGGGGAACTAAGAGATAGGAGGATTTCAGGCAGAAAAACTTTGTTATGCATGATTTTTTTGGTTTTTTTAAAAGAAGAATCTGAATAAATAACTTGATTACCTGACTGTTCTCGTTTTAATTACTTAGATAAAAATCTTATATCTTATATTTTTATCAGGTTAAAATTATTTTGATGATCCTATGTTTTAATTCGATATCGAAAGGAAAATAAAATGAGTAAGCTTGCATTACTTGGCGGAAAAGCTATCAGGTCAAAACCGCTGGTCGATTGGCCGGTCTGGGATAAAAGTGAGGAAGAGGCGCTTCTGGATGTACTTCACTCCGGGAAATGGTGGTTCGGCGAAAAGGTCGAGGAATTTGAGAGACTCTATGCCGAATTTCAGGGCGCTGAGTATGGTATAGCCTGTACAAATGGCACTGCAGCCCTTATAATTGCGATCAAGGCACTCGGTATCGGCTTCGGTGACGAGGTTATAACCACACCCATGACATTTATCGCCACATCGACAGCCATAATTCTCGCGGGCGGTATTCCCGTTTATGTCGATGTCGAAGAA
This sequence comes from Candidatus Latescibacterota bacterium, assembly GCA_016927495.1. GTDB lineage: Bacteria > Latescibacterota > Latescibacteria > Latescibacterales > Latescibacteraceae > JAFGMP01. The sequence continues at coordinate 700 of JAFGMP010000454.1, forward strand.
GACACCCTCAACATGGATATCGGCAAAATCGAGGAAGCCATTACCCCACGAACGAAAGCTATTCTGCCGGTTCATGTGTTCGGTCGGCCCCTGGATATGGACCGTCTTATGGAAATTGCGAAAAAACATAATCTTATTGTAATAGAAGATGCCGCTCACTGCTGGGGTGGACAGTATAAAGGCAAAGGACTCGGCACTATCGGTGCTGCGGGGACGTTCAGCTTTCAGTATACCAAGAACATGCAGTCTGCCGAGGGCGGTATCGTACTCACTAACGATGAGAATATAAGCCTGCTCTCATGGTCGTTCATGAACTGCGGAAGAATACAGGGAAAACCATGGTATTACATGGAAAATATCTCACCTAACCAGCGCATGACAGAATTTCAGGCTGCACTACTGATTGCTCAACTCAGCCGTATGGAGGACCAGATAGAACACCGTGTGAAAACTCATGATATTCTCTATGAACAATTCCGAAACGTCGACGGGATTCATCCGATGGCTCCCGAACAGAATTATTCGACGAGACGGAGTCACCACGGTATGGCTCTGCGATACCGTGAAGAGGAGTGGGATGGCCTTTCGAAAGACCGATTTATCGAAGCAATGAATGCCGAGGGTATTCCGATTACCGGTGGTTACGGATTTCCTCTGTATAAAGAACCGGCATTTACGAACAAAGATAACCTGCCGCCGGGTGATTATCCCGATTACGGCAGCCTTTATTTACCGAAAGCTGAAAAAGCGGCAATAGAAGGCCTTTTGCTGCCACAAACAGTTCTTCTGGCAAAACCGGATGATGCAATGGACATCGTTCGTGCTGCTGAAAAGGTGTATGAGAACAGGAAGGATCTTTTTTGAAAGATTCTTTGAGTTAAGTGTTTTCCGACAATTGTTGACAACAGCGGGGGCAATTTATGAATTGCCTCTCATAATTATTTTTTAATGACGGATGTTTATATTTGGAGTAAAGCGAATGCATTTGAACAAGATTGTGGTAAATTCCAATAGATTTCCGACAAAAGAATATTATCCCTTTAATCTCTCTGTTTTTCAAAGTACCGGAAGTATCGAATTTTCATCGCCGGTGACTTTTTTTACAGGTGAAAACGGATCGGGGAAATCGACACTGCTCAGGGCAATTTCAAAAGCATGCGGAATTCATATATGGGGTGAGGTCGAAAGAACCAGATATGAAAATAATCCCTATGAGGATGAACTATACAGAGCTGTCGATACAGAGTGGGCAGATGGCAGTGTTCCTGGTTCATATTTCGATTCGCAACTATTCCGCAACTTCGCAAGCATGCTGGATGAATGGGCTTCGGCTGATCCGGCAATGCTGAAGTATTTCGGGGGGAAATCTCTGATTACTCAATCCCACGGCCAATCACTGATGTCGTTTTTCAGGTCACGTTTCCTGATTAAGGGACTGTATTTTCTTGATGAACCCGAAACAGCCCTTTCACCCAGATCACAACTTAAATTACTGAATGTACTTAACGAAGCAAGAGCACGTGGGAATGCTCAATTTATAATTGCATCGCACTCACCCATTCTACTGTCATGTCCGATGGCTGAAATATACAATTTTGACACGGTCCCTGTAAGCCACATTGAATACATAGAAACAGAACACTACAGAATTTATAAAGAATTTATGGAAAGCAGAAATAATTCAACAATAACACGTCAATAAATTAAAAAATCGGGGAAAAGCTGCGAATTTCGTTAAAAAGTGTTTGATTTTTTGGCGAATTTTGTTATAACTATTCAGGCTTTTTTTACAGGAGCATCATTTCATGGAGAACATTAGCTATCAAGACCTGAAAAGAAATGTTCAATTACTGGAGGATAAGGTACAGGGGCTTGAACTTCAATTTTACTCTACCATGTGTACGCAAAGTCCCGTTCCTACATTCGTATTGTCATTTGGCGGAAAAATATTAAAATATAATGAGGCAATGGAGCGCTTGACAGGGTATAAACACCATGAAATGTCTGATGCAGATACATTTTTTCAAAAACTATTTCCGAATGAGGAAATCCGAAAAAAAATTTATACAGAAAAGAATAATCTGATAAAATCCAATTTTATGGTTAATAAATATGATTCTGTTATAAAAAGGAAAAATGGAGAAATACGATATGTTGAATTTTCTTTTTATACCATTCAACCCGATAGTAATGCTGCGAAATTTTTAATGGTTCAAGGGTCGGATATTACCGGTCATAGAGAAGCGACACAAGCCTTACAGGAAAGCGAAGCCCGTTTTAAGGCATTGTTCAATAATATTAACAGCGGTTTAGCTATATATAAAGCGGTAAAAGACGGCGAAGATTTTATTTTTCATGATTTTAATTTGTGGGCAGAACAAATCGAAAATATCAAAAAAGAAGATGTGCTTGGGAAAAGTGTTGTTGATGTATTTCCGGGTATAATTGATTTTGGTTTGTTTGATATCTTCCAAAGAGTATGGAAGACCGGTAGACCGGAAAAATTCCCTCCTGCTTATTATAAAGACCACAGAATTGCGGGATGGAGAGAAAATTATATTTTCAAACTGCCTTCCGGTGAAATTGTCGCAATTTATAGTGATATCACCAAACAGGTAATGGCGGAGGAAAAAAGAAAAAAACTTGAGGAACAGCTTCATCAATCCAGAAAAATGGAATCGATCGGCAGGCTTGCCGGAGGAATAGCTCATGATTTTAACAACATCTTATCTGCTATTTCCGGTTTTACCGAGCTTGTTCTCGAAAACGATATTCCGGAAGATTCTCCGGCGAGAGACAGTCTGGAAGAAGTTCTGAAAGCGAGTTACCGTGCCAAAGATATTATCAAACACATTCTTGCCTTCAGCCGTAAAACGGATATGCAGCAAAATCCCGTGAAATTAGGTATCCTTATCAAAGAAACGCTGAAAATGCTCAGAGCATCGATACCGTCGACAATAGAAATCAATTATAACAGCATGACACAATCAGATATGATTTTAGCTACGCCGTCCCAAATTGAACAGGTGGTCATGAATCTCTGTACGAATGCCGCCCATGCTATGCATAATATAGGCGGAGTCTTATCGATCAACCTGGATGATGTTGTTATCGGAAATGATTCTACAATTGATTATAATAATATAAAACCTGGTGAATATCTCGTTATGTCGGTGACCGACAACGGTTGTGGAATTGATCCGGGAATTATAGATCACATTTTTGAACCTTATTTTACCACAAAAGCGAAAAGTGAGGGTACCGGTATCGGCCTTGCGGTTGTTCACGGAATTGTAAAAAATCATGGCGGTGATGTTACTGTCACGAGTAAAGTGGGTGAGGGTACCACTTTTACGGTACTATTTCCCAAATATGAATGTGAGGAATTATCCGAAACCATACACGATTCTGATATAAAAAGAGGAAGCGAGCGAGTTTTATTTGTCGATGATGAAGAACAAATGGTAAAACTCAGTAAATTGATGATACAAAGCCTTGGTTATGAAGTCGTGACGGAAATGAGCAGCGTTAAGGCTTTTGAATTATTTAAAGCACAACCGGATTTTTTCGATCTAGTCATTACAGACCAAACCATGCCGCAGCTCACCGGCGACAGACTTGCGCTGAAACTGATGGAAATTCGACCGGATTTACCGGTTATTCTCTGTACGGGATATAGTGAACTCATTACATCGGATGAAGCAAAGGCCATGGGTATTAAGGATTATTTAATGAAACCGATTAAAAAACGGGAACTTGCCGATTCGATACGTAATGCGTTGGAATACAAAAAAAGATAATCAGGAAAAAATGGAATGGCTAAAATTCTCATCATAGATGATGATGTATCATTTTGTAAAATGTTTACCAAAAAAATTGAAATTATGAATCATGATGTTTATGTCGAAAATACTCTCAATGCTGGCATGAAAACTGCTGTTTCACAAAACTTCGATATTGTATTTCTTGATGTTCGAATGCCCGATGGTAACGGTCTTGATATGTTACCGAGATTACGCCAGTTAAAATCCGAGCCTGAAATTATCATTATTACCGGGCTGGGCGACCCTGATGGAGCCGAACTCGCAATTAAAAGCGGTGCGTGGGATTATATTCAAAAAGGCACATCGCTACAGGAAATAATACTTCCTCTTGTCCGCGCCCTCCAGTACAGTGAAGAAAAACGCTCTTCGAAAACGCTGGTTAGTTTAAAGAGGGTAGGTATTATCGGAAACAGTGAACAGTTAAGGATGTGTCTGGATCAGGTGGCGCAAGCCGCCCAGAGCGATGCTAATGTTTTCATTTCCGGAGAAACCGGAACCGGAAAAGAGCGTTTCGCCCAGGTAATACATGAGAACAGTAACCGGGTGAATGAAAACTTTGTCACAGTCGACTGTACTGCTCTGCCCGAAACTATTGTTGAGAGTGTACTGTTCGGTCATAAAAAGGGTTCTTTTACCGGAGCAGATAAAGATCATGTGGGCCTTATCAAGCATGCGGATAAAGGAACATTATTTCTTGACGAAATCGGTGATCTTACACTTTCTTTACAGAAAACATTTTTGAGAGTACTGGAGGAACATCATTTTCGTCCCGTTGGAAGCAGCCAGGAAGATAGTAGTAATTTCAGGCTTATTACCGCTACAAACCGTAATCTTGATGACATGGTAAACAATATGGAATTCAGAAAAGATCTCCTGTTTCGTTTACGTTCATTTGTCATAGAACTCCCTCCTCTGAGAGATCGTATTGAAGACATTAAAGACATTACCATGTATCATACTGCCAAAATTTGTGATCGTTATGGTATAGAAACAAAAGGATTTTCACCGGAATTTTTCTCCGTCCTCGAAAACTATAATTGGCCCGGAAATGTTCGCGAACTGGTCAATGTACTCGAAAGAACCATATCTGCGGCACGGTATGAAGGTACTTTATTCCCCAGGCATTTGCCCATTTCGCTTCGTGTAATTATTGCACGTGACTCGGTAACACAGGAAAAACAGATACAATACAAAGGGTCTAAAAATATCGATACATCAGATGGTTTTCCGAAATTGAAAGATTACAGGGATGCAGCAATTGACGACGTTGAAAAACGTTATCTTGAGGATCTTCTCGCATACACAGGGTATAATAAAAAAGTTGCCTGCCGTATTTCCGGCTTGAGCAGAACACGCCTATATACGCTCCTTAAAAAATACGATCTTTAAACTCTAATGCCAAAAACTTGCATGGAATCTTGTGTATCGATACCTTGTATCGTATAGCAAGAAAGTTCATCTCAAAAAATCCACCATTTTGAATTATCTGTATTTCAATCACTATTATATCTTCGATGTTCACTTTCACGGAACACTGTTCAGTCTTTATGGACATAAACAAGCAATCTTCACCTGATCCCATCTTATTGTAAATTCGTCTAACATATTATAAATAAAGGTCTTAAATCTTATTATAACTTGTTGGCATGCTTTTAGTACCTATGTTGATTCAAATACAATCACAGGTGCTTGACCGGTATAAATCATATAACGAAAGAATAAAAAAAAAGGAGGATAAGTTTTTAGCAGTATCGAAAAATATAGATAATTTTCTAACAGTTACAATTCACATGTTTTACAGGGAAAAATAAGGATATCAAAAATGAACTGGAAAAATTTGACAATAGGAAAAAAAATAGGCATCGGATTCGGAACGGTACTTTTCATTCTTGCAATCGTTTCTGTGTGGTCAATTTTTGGCATATCCGATATTGTATCAGGAGTAAAAGTCAGTATGAATGGCAACCATCTTAACAATGAAATTCTCAACAGGGAAATCGATCATTTAAATTGGGCTAGCCAGGTTAGCGCACTTTTTACTGATGATAGCGTTACGGAACTGAATGTCCAGACCGACCCTCACAAATGCGCTTTCGGAAAATGGTATTACAGCGATGAACGTAAGCTTGCAGAAGAAATGGTACCTGAAATTAAAAGTCTTCTGACAGAGATCGAGGAATATCATAACAAATTACATGCATCGGCAATTGAAATCGGTAAACATTTCCACCAGGCAGATACCGAACTCAGCGCTATACTCAGGGATGCCAAAACCGATCATCTGAAATGGCTGAGCAGTGTTCAGAAGGCATTTGTTGATCAATCGATCAAGAAAATCGATGTCGAATCAGACCCGTATAAATGTGCTTTCGGAAAATGGTATTACTCGGATGAAGTAAAAACCATGAGAAAAAACGACGCCGGTTTTGATGCGGTTATGGCGAATATCGAAGAACCCCATAAACAACTCCACCAAAGCTTGCTTGAAATACAGAAACTGATCGATCAGGGGAAACGAAGCCAGGCCGCAGAATATTTCAGGAAAAATACCGAGATATTCGCACATACTACACTTCAAAATATAGATGAAGTTATTGCATGGAATGATCAGAATGTTGCCGGAATGCAAATGGCAAGCGAAACGTATACTAATGAGACGATGCCGGCACTGCATAATGTCCAGCGAATTCTTACCCAGGTTGTAGAGACGGTTGGAGAAAAAGTGAAGGGAACCGATGATAACCTGTTGGTATCGGCGGCACGGTCAAAATCCGCAGTACTGATTTTCAGTGTGATAGCTATTATTATCGGTGTTGCGCTTGCGGTGTTTATTTCGCACGGGATTATTAATGCGCTTAAAAAGATTATTGAAGGGCTGTCGAGCGGTTCCGAACAGGTAGCGGCAGCAGCCAACCAGGTATCTTCATCGAGTCAGCAGATGGCTGAGGGTGCGAGTGAACAGGCTTCGAGCCTTGAAGAAATTTCTTCATCGCTTGAAGAGATGACATCGATGACCAAACAGAATGCCGATAATGCAAAACAGGCAAACACCATGGCAGTCGATACCAGTAGTTCGGCCGTTAAAGGCAGCGACGCTATGAGTAAAATGGCTGATGCTATTAATAAAATCAAAGCATCCTCGGACGAAACGGCTAAAATTATCAAGACAATCGATGAAATCGCATTCCAGACTAATCTGCTTGCTCTGAATGCCGCAGTCGAGGCGGCGCGGGCCGGTGAAGCGGGTATGGGCTTCGCTGTTGTAGCGGAAGAAGTCAGAAATCTTGCTCAGAGAAGCGCAGAAGCTGCAAAGACTACTTCGATCCTTATCGAGGAATCCAAAAATAATGCCGAAAACGGAGTTGTTGTTACCCAGGAGGTTGATTCGATCCTGAAAGAAATCACGGAAAGTGTTAAAAAAATGACACAACTTATCGGAGAGGTTTCTGCTGCCAGCGAGGAACAGGCACAGGGAATAGTTCAGGTAAACTCTGCGGTATCTCAAATGGATGAAGTCACACAATCGGCTGCTGCAAATGCCGAAGAATCTGCCTCGGCAAGTGAGGAACTTTCATCGCAGGCACAGGAACTCAACGTAATGGTAGAAGTTCTGACGCACCTGGTTACAAAGGACGGCAAAGCAAATAACGTCCATTCATCTGCTGGCCGCAGACTGAAAAGTAAACCGGCATACGCGCTTGCCGGAAAAAACACAACGCAAGGAATTAATACAAAAGGTTCTTTACAAACCCGAAAAGTCAAAGCTGCGAAGATAGTAAACCCTAATGATATAATTCCTTTAAATGATGATGAATTCGAAGAATTTTAAGTGATTTCTTTCTTTCAAATCCCTTGAGGGGTGGAAGTTTCGCCAATTCTCTTCACCCCTCTATAAGGGATTTTTATAAATAAGTGATAGATAATGGTGCCGAACAACTCAAATAATATAAATAAGATAGAACGCCATTGTTATGAGGCGTGTAAGGACCGTAGAGAGTCCTGCGAGAAATGACCGGCAGTTAATACCATTGAAACCGGCTTTTCTCATTGGAGGTGAATTTTTTTTAAGCATTAATTATTTACTTAATCTTCTGTGGATTTCCTCTCCTGAAACCGTTATACTTTTCTCACGGCTGTTATGCCGATTTACAGAATAAAATGTAATTTCATTAATACAATTCACATCCCAGGGGAGGATTTCATGAAACGCCGTGAAGCATTACGTCTCGTACCCATTTCAATCGCCGGTATGGCTGGCATGGCCGGAACTGTCTTCGGTAAAGAAATGTGCGGTCAGTGTGACTATTCAGGACATACAGGATCGCTTGCTCACCAGTATTCGTTGAAAGTTCGGGAGCGCCTCAACTGGATAAGGAAGAACCAGTCGCACAATCTCATGGAGGCCGCCTATAGAATCGCACAGACGGTGGAGAACGGCGGACAGTGCTACCAATACGCCTGGGATGCCGGTCACTCGGAAGCGGATTCCTGGCCGGACCGTAACGGCGAGCCGGAGATATTTAATACACAAATGATTGTGGAAAAAACGAAGAAAGGGGATCTGGTTATCGCATCCGGGCAATTGACCAGCGCTAAACAACTTAAGGATAAGGGTGTCATCATTATCGGTCGTCCAAGTCCGTGGAGCGGTGATGCACGTTATCCCGAACTCCTCAGAGATGATATTCAGGAGATGAAACTGAAACCATTTGCCGATCTCTGGATCGAAACACAGGCGACATCACTCGGTGGCGTCGTGAATGTTCCCGGTATGCCCGCGCCGTTTGGCCCGGTATCTGGTATTGTTGGCAAGACGACCATCTGGATGATGCTTGCCGATGCCTGCCGTATTCTTGCACGAAGGGGTATCAGTGTGCCGGTCAAAGGCGATGAGCCGAAAGTTTCCGGCGACAATACCGACTACCAGAATTTCTCCGGTTGGGTCAATCTCCATGATCCGCTTATGGATAACTTTTTCGATGAAGTCATGAACCAGCTTGAGTTGATATTCGCCGATTTCGGTAAAATCAGAAAAATAGCGACCATGGCGGTTGACTCTGTCCTTAACGGCGGCACTATCTACGGGTACAGTCTCCAGAATTCGGTCTACGGTGAGGCAAGCACCCGCCGAAGCGGTCTTTCCATGACGCAGGGTGTAAAAGGCGCAGATCCTAACACAAAGGAAAACTTCAAGGGAACGGATAAGGACTTCGTCATCATGGGTATAACGAAACCTGATGATAAAACCGACCTGGAATTTCTCGACCTTTTCAGGAAGCGCGGGATGAAAGTCGCCTCCATCGGGCCGATGACACGCAGTGCGAAAGTGCCCCAGGGCAGGACAGTGCCGAAGGAGACTGACATACATGCCGGACGGATGTGTGACACATATGGCCTTTTTGCCGTACCGGGATTCAACCAGCGCATCTGCCCCACATCCGGAATCGTACTCGATCACCTGTACTGGACGACCATCATGGAGGTTGTGGAGCAATATATTCAGAAAACCGGCGGCGATGTACCCGGCGTATATTTGTCCGGTGCCCTTAAGGGTGGTATGGAGCATTTGTACCGGATGAGGGAATTATACCTGAAATAGAATTAAACTGATTTTTTAGATGAACATCCCCTCACTCTTTTTCGTCCTTCGTAAGCTGTAGGGGCGGTTCGCGAACCGCCCCTACTACGGAGAATGGATGATTCCCCTCACCCGGAGAGAGAGAAAGTCTGTAAGGTGAGGGGAATATAAATAAACGTCAATTCATGGAGCGAATATGAAAAAAGTCCGGCGCCGTTCCCTGTCACTGTTAACGTTACTCAGTCTTTTTACCTTTTTTATCTCATCCGGTGTTTCTGCCGATGTTAAACTTCCACATGTTATCGGTGCCAATATGGTGCTTCAGCGTGAGGTCAGCCTGCCCATATGGGGCTGGGCAGATCCGGGCGAAACTATCACGGTCACACTCGGACCGAGCAAGGAATTGACGAAAACCGGAACGGACGGCAGATGGAAACTCAAGCTACCGGCTATGAGTGCAGGCGGTCCCTTCAGTATGACAGTCAGCGGCAGGAATACCATTACTCTCGATAATATTCTTATCGGTGAGGTTTGGATATGTTCCGGGCAGTCGAACATGGAAATGGGCATAACGCTTATAAACAATGCCGAGGAAGAGATAGCATCCGCTGATTATCCCGATATCAGGCTCTTTCATCTTGCACGGAAAACTTCGGAACGGCCTCTTGATGATGTCAATGAAGTCTGGAAGCCATGCTCTCCCGGGACAATTGTTGATGCACCGGGAGGTTGGGGCGGCTTTTCAGCCACAGCCTACTTTTTCGGGAGGGAACTGCACCGTGAACTGGGAGTGCCGGTCGGGCTGATCGACACATCCTGGGGAGGAACCCGTATCGAACCATGGACACCAATGGAAGGTTTTAAAAGTGTGGATTCGCTGGATGATATTATTGAGCATGTCAGGAATGCCAACAAGAACTATAAAGATAATCTGCCGGCAAAACTGGTTGAGCTTGAAACCTGGATCAGCGACACACGCAATGCATTGACATCGGGGAAAGACCTTCCCCCTAATCCTGAATGGCCTCATCATCCCTTGAACATGGCACATGAGCCAATGGCGCTGTATAATTCCATGGTATATCCTCTGCTGCCTTTTGCCATTCGTGGTGCCATATGGTACCAGGGAGAAGCGAACCGTATGGACGCTATGCTGTATTTTGAAAAAATGAAAGCGCTTATCAACGGCTGGCGCGCGGTATGGGATCAGGGGGAGTTCCCCTTTTATTTCACCCAGCTTGCACCGTTTAATTATCGCCCCGATAATAACTCTCATATTCTACCCGGCCTTTGGGAAGCCCAGACAGCATCCCTGTCAATTCCCAATACCGGTATGGCGGTAACAGTCGATATCGGAAACATTGAAGATATACATCCGAAGAACAAACAGGAAGTGGGGAGACGTCTTTCTCTGTGGGCGCTGGCCAAAACATACGGGCGCTCCGGTATAGTGTATTCCGGCCCGCTGTACCGGTCGATGAGCGTTAAGGGAGATACAATAGTCCTTCGTTTCAATTACGCTGGAAGCGGCCTTTCGACCCGTGACGGTAAATCCCCCGATTGGTTTGAAATTGCCGGAGAAGATATGCATTTCGTAAAAGCTGACGCCAGGATAGATGGCGATACAGTTGTTGTCAGGAACAGTTCAATCAAGAAACCGGCCATTGTCCGTTATGCCTGGCATAATGAAGCCGAACCCAACCTTATCAACAAAGAGGGGCTGCCCGCTTCATCGTTCAGAACAGGAACATGGTAAAAACACTACCGAACCGGTTCGGCGCTGAAAATGATTTTCCCGAAATCCTGCGGCCTGTGGAAGTTAGGTTGCGGAGTCATCGAGGGGCTCCACTGGCTGTATTGCTGGTTGGTTTTACCTCCGCAGCGATGGAGCCCCACCTGCCATATATTTCCGGGAGCAGGTATAGGATTTTTCGAAAGCTCGGGATAATCGGAAAACCGTATGGCTGTCTCCACAATCCATCCTGTATCGGTGTCTTCATCATTATTCACCGTACCCTATTTTGTGATATCATCGTTATCGACAAAAACAATACGTCGGTTATTTTCGTCGAATAACGTATAACTTCTTTAAAATCAATGAAATGAAGAAATTTCTCCAATTTGATTATCGACAAAATCGTCGATATACCCTAATACATATGGCTTTTCTCCATTCTGAAAAGTATATTGTAACTCAAGTATTATCAGGCATTTATACCAGAAAAGAATGTGTTTGGCATAAAGCTTGCACCCTTTATTGTCAATAACCAGGAGTTCATAGTATATCGATTTGATTCAAAAGGAGTTGACAATGAAAAAGAACGGTAAAATTGTGCTGTTCTTTATTATTGCCGTTGTTACGGTTTTTACCACTGCTGTGTGTGCCATAAATTTTTCAAAACGTATTTTTACCTGACCGGTTTAAATGTACAATTTTTGCAGGAGATGTTCTATGCGCACCAAACTTCTGTTACTGTTGCTTGCCCTGTTAATATTTCCGCCGATTTTACATGCGGAGGACGTTATTGCCCATAAGCTTGATATGTTCATTATGTTTACCGGTATAACCGGATCCGGTGAAGATCTGATTTTTGAGGTTGTGGTGTTCAATCCGAACGACGAGGAAGTTGTGCTTACATTCGGATCACCTCTTCAGATAGATTATACAATCGATGATTCTTATCGCTATTCAAGCGCACGTATTTTCCCGGCCGTCGTTACTTCCGTTACTATTCCTGCGCATAATCAACATGAATGGCGTATCCAACATGAGTCGAAAGAATACGAATTACAGCCGGGATTTCATAGACTGACTGCCTTATTGACGGGTTATCAACTGAACACCTCGATAGAATTTTCAGTACCGGAAAAAGATAAAACATTGCCTGAAGGTGTTGTCCTCTCGCTGGCCATGTCGAAGGAATCCTATGCCCGCAACGAACAACCTA
>JAFGMP010000455.1 GCA_016927495.1 Candidatus Latescibacterota bacterium
AAGACCTCACCGGAATCCGTACCCGTCCGCTTATTCAGTATTGAGTTATTTCCACATCCATAACAACACAATTAAAATACCGTTTACTGATAGTTTACTGATAGACTTTTGGAAGGTGTAAGTATACGTAAGTACTTGATAATAAAGAAGATATATTGGCTCCGGTGGTAGGACTCGAACCTACAACTACTTTTGAGAAATATTCTTTAAAATATCAACCACATTACATAGTGATATGCTAACCTTGCCAATTCTTGCCACACTCGATGGTAATCCGTGCGTTACGTGCGTTCTGTGAGATTGTATTGAGTTTATTTGTATGCGGCAGCCAAGCAGTTAATTTGTTTATAAACAAAGACTTAATGAAATAGTATTTGAATTTATCCCCTCTGACTGGCAGTCAGGAGGTCGGGAGTTCGATCCTCCCTAGCTCCACCATGAAAAAACAAGGACTTGCGAAGAATGTCTTAGTCCTTTTTGTGTTTATAAAGAAATGGATAGTGTTATTATTGGGGAAGGTTCAAACTATTAATACTGAAATAGAGATAAATATATTGATAAAAGTAATGCGAGAAAAAGCACAGCAAAAACTATATAGCCAACAATATTTTTCCTGAGTGCTTTTTTGCTTTTATTTTTTGATTTACCAATAAAAGATGGAAATGTAGCGTGGGCAGGATCATTAAATGCGTATCCAACCCTAAATTTATGATGACAATTAAAACATTCACCTGCAGAGTTAGAATTTTTTTTTCCACATCGTGGACATATCATTTTTTTACTCTTTTTATATAATTATCAACACATTTGCTTCAAACATAATACAATAATAAGTTATATTTTATTCAATATGACTTCAATCTGAAAAGTACGCAAATCGTTTGTATTGCTCCACCATGAAAAAACAAGGACTTACAAAAATCACTGACACAAAAATCAGTTGCTCCTTACACGATTTGTGCAAATACGTGTCAGTTTAAACCCTGGCGCTTTATTTGTCGGGGTTTTTGGTTTTTTTGATTTCGTATGTGAGGCATAAGAGAAAGCATTTCTCCAACTACAAGTCTATAAATAGTTGTGCATCGATCTGTGGTGACTCTGTTCTTGTGACCCATCAGAGGTCTCAGGGCATCAAGACTGACACCTTCTCTATGTAACCATGTAGCAAAAACATGTCTGAGATCATGAAATTGAATATTTTCAATACGCAATCCCAAAATGCTTTCTTTGCGGAATCCTGTATAAATAGCAAACTCTACAATATCCGCAATGACCGGAGGAAGAGATTCGATCAATTTCTGAGCTTGTTCAAGAGTCAAGTATACCTCAGGTTTTTGCTTTCGGGAAGTAATTTTAAAGTTAGAAGTGGATTATAACCGAGAATACTCCAGTACATAGCCCTTGAAAACATACACTTAATAAATGCTGCCTCCCTGTTGACAGTTGCGGCTTTCACACCATCATGTTTTATCCTGGCGTGCATGTAATCGAGGACAATACTTTTCGTTATTATACACATTTCGGAATCAACAATCGATGGACACCGGGAGAAATTTGCAAAACTATTTCTATAACTCGATTGCATGCTACTACTTCTCAAGCTCCCGTGTCTTTCCATAAACAATGGAAAAAATTATGAAGTGAAATGGTTTTTGCTTCTTCATTCTGCTGTGCTTTTTTAAGCTCAAGTTCTGGATCTTTCCCTTCAAGAAGCCAGTCAGTAAACCGTACTGCTATTCTTCGTACGTGTTCGGAATCTTGTCCTATAGATAACCTTCTCCTTTCTCCACGGTGATTGTAGTAGTAAAACTGATAGCTTTTCCCGTGCTTAATTATTTTGACGGGTTTGAAATTTGCCATTACGCCCTCCTTTAAGCTTATGGCCTCTGCATTTGACAAAATATGTTATCACCATTGTATTTTCAACTATTCCGAGGCAATAAGATTAATTTCCTATGATTTTCTTGATAAATTATGATATTTAATATAGGGCCTTACAATGAAACCCAATACCTTAAAAAATAACCGATTACGACAATCACAAACAACGGGAGCATGTTGTTTCGCTCTGGCGGAAAGTTTTTAGCTATGACACGTCTCGCAATTCACCGGAGATTGCCATAGATATGAACATTGCCGTAGATGACGGGCTTTTCTTTGTTGCCATAAACCAAAAATGTGTTTTGGGAACAGTGATGGCCGGGTATGATGGCCACCGGGGGTGGATATATTCCATGGCGGTTCATCCGAATAACCGGAAGCAGGAAATCGGTTCGAAATTGCTCACTTATGCCGAGAAAAGGTTGTCATTGCTGGGATGTATGAAAATCAATCTCCAGATAATGGACGGCAATGAAGTGGTCCGGCAGTTTTATGAAGTCAATGGATATACTGTTGAAAAAGAGTCAGCATGGGAAAGCTTCTCAGCGAAAATATTGAGAAATTCACGTTTTTCCGTTGTTAAATTTTTTAGAATCGGTATGTATGAAATACAAATGTGTAATTTTCGATTTTGACGGCACACTGGCGGATACCTACCCCTGGGTCATGAGTGTGATAAATCAGGTTGCCGATAAATATAAATTCAAAAGAGTTGAGAAAAACGAGCAGGAAACACTCAGAGGTTATGATGCCGGTTCATTATTACAACATCTCGGTGTTCCGTTATGGAAAATTCCGCAGATCGCGAACCATATGAGAACATTGATGACCCAAAACATATACCGAATTTCGTTGTTTGATGGCGTAAGCGATCTTTTGCAGCGTTTATCTGAAAATGGTGCTGTATTAGCTGTGGTAAGTTCTAATTCATATGATAATGTCCGTCATGTTCTCGGGCAGAAAAACGTGGATTGGATCGATTATTATGAGTGTGGTGTGTCAATATTCGGAAAACCGGCCAAATTAAAAAAAATTATGCGAAAAAGTGGTATTCCGAATAGCGAATCAATTTATATCGGTGATGAAATCAGAGATATGGAAGCGGCAAAAAATGCCAAAATCGATTTCGGTGGCGTTTCATGGGGCTATAATAACGTCGAGGCGCTCAAAGCTCATGCATCTGGTGTGGTGTTTTCAGATATTAATGAAATTATTGAGAAACTTGGGTATAAATAAGAAATTTGACTTACCGATAAACCGCATATTTTATGGCAAAAGGAAAACACATGAAAGCAAAATATAAACATACCAATATCATTGCAAAGGACTGGAAACGGTTAGTCAGCTTTTATGAGGATGTATTCGGTTGCACCCGTAAACCGCCTGAACGTCATCTCTCCGGACAGTGGATAGAGAAAGGTACCGGTGTTGAAGATGCCCATATTTCGGGAGTACATCTTGGCTTACCGGGGTATGAAAAGAACGGCCCGACTCTTGAGGTGTTCGGGTATGTCCATAATGAAAAAAAGCTACCACCGGCAGCAAACCGTGAGGGGTTCGCACACATCGCATTCGAGGTCGAGGATGTTGCCGCTGCTCTCGTGGCTGTTTTGGAACATGGCGGTGGCGCTGTCGGTGAAATCGTTAGTCATGAGGTTAAAGGCGCCGGATTATTGACGTTTGTTTATGCAACCGACCCCGAAGGAAATATCATCGAACTGCAAAGCTGGGAATAAGAATACTCTCAGCAAAAATATATGGTGAAAAATTAAAATCATTCCGATAAGTTATTTATCCATCCTGAATTTTTCATTATAGTAATATATCACTTGAATTTGCCTAAACACCACCGAAGGTGGTGGCTTTTCGCCAAATTCATGGCTTCGCCACTGTGATTTCAAAAACGTTATCAGGTATAACCTTAAAAACATGACCACATGCTGAGCATGTGGGTTTTTAAGGCGGACTAAATCACCAAATACATGAAACTTATATGGTTTATAATCATCAAACATAATATGGTGAGATGATAAGTCTTAATCTGATAAATACAATGAATGGGAGTAAATCATGTGTACAAAAATGAATCCGGTAAATTGGTTTGAAATCCCCGTTACTGAGCTGAACAGGGCAAAAGAATTTTATGAATATGTGTTTGAAGTCGAACTGACATTGAACGGTGAGGGTCCGTGGCAAATGGCATGGTTTCCTATGAATCAGGGTATCCCGGGATCAACCGGCGCTCTGGTAAAGTCAGAAGGTTATATCCCCTCATATGAAGGTACGGTTATATATTTTACAGTGGAAAGTTTGGATGTATCACTCAAAAAAGTCGAAGAAAAAGGCGGCAAAACAATATTTCCGAGAATGAGTATAGGCGAATATGGTTTTATTGCACATTTTGAGGATACAGAAGGCAACCGTGTTGCCCTTCACGCAATAAAATAATGTTTCAATGAATGATTTAGGATCTCAACAGGTATGTATTTATGCTGACGATCCCCCAAAATCCATGCGGCAGTTAGTTGTAAATCCTTTTATTTTAATATGTTATAGCGTTTTCTATCCATGAAAAAGTAAAGAGGTTAGCAT
>JAFGMP010000059.1 GCA_016927495.1 Candidatus Latescibacterota bacterium
ACGGAATTTATACATGATGTCGAAAAAGCTGATGACGGCAGTATTGTTGTTGACAAATATTTATGCGCCGGGGATAATATTTATGCAGCCGGAGACATCGCACGATTTCCCGACTGGCGAACAGGACAATCTGTTCGCATCGAACATTGGCGTACCGCACAACAACAGGGAAAATGTGCAGCCCTGAATATGGCCGGCAGAAAGACACGATATCGGAATATTCCCTTTTTCTGGACCAACCAGTCTGGCAATCAGTTACGGTATGTGGGTCATGCCGGTTCATGGGATGACATGTATGTTTCCGGTAATATTTCATCCGGGAATTTTGTCGCATATTATGTGAAAGATGGTGTGATACTTGCCGCAGCAGGTTTGAATCGTGACAAGGAAATGCTTGCAATTGAAGAACTTATGAAGAATGAAAAAATGCCTGATATTGCTGCCGTAAAGAAAAAGTTATTTGACATTCTTTCATTTATTAATTAAAGTTTCATAACACAAAGTATTTCACTTTCAGTGTCCGGAGTTAATCGATGAACAGGTTTCTTTATGCTTTTTGCTCATTGTATGTATTTGCATTTTTTCAAGCATACACTTTATCTGCCGATACGGTGACCACCACCTGGAGCGGCAATGCCGAAACAATATACGACACCGGTTTCATGCACATGCTGATGAAATACCCTCGCGGCGGTGTGTGCCTGTTCAATATGGAACTTATCGAGAATGATGCTCCCGGATCGGGATACAGTGAAAAAGGTGTCGATTCCGATGTTGTCTGGGGTCAGAACTATGCCCGTAAAATTTTGAATTTAACCGACCCGAGAGCAGAAAAAGCGTGGTTTGTGGCAGTATTTGAACGTGAAGTATGGTTCCTGCCCGCATCGGAAAAAAGCAAAAAGAAACCTTTAACCGTATCGATAAACGGAAACAGTATGCAATATGACGACTGGGGTATCGACAAAAGCATCATTACTTACCGCTGGTTCGAGTTTCCGGCAAATTGGCTCAAAAAAGGCAGCAATGTAATAGAACTCTCCTGCCCCGACGCTTCATCACCTGAAGAGGGTTGGGAGGTATGGCTTGCCCGCGCCGATGAATTCGAGGACGGTGGCGGTGATCCGACTCATGTGGGCGAAACCTCGTTCAAATCGACAGATGGGGGTAAAAGCTGGAAAGAAAGCCCGTTTGGCCCCGATAAAAATGAACGTGCGGAATATACTATACGACTAAGCCTTGACCGCTATGTAAAAACCGGTTGGTTGGAAAGCCCGGTGATAGATCTTTGGAAAGGAGATTCGCAGGATTTCATCGTCCCACTTCGTGAAATACAAACCATGAAACTCGCAATCAATTCCGATGTCCCTGAAGAAACCGACATTAAATACTATTTCAGAAAAAGTACAAATCCTCAGCCATTTTCGGACGATTGGGAAGAGTATGAGTTTATCGGCAATGGTTCTTCACTCGATTTTAACATCGGAGGAGCAAACCTCAACCGCCGTTATGTACAATTCAAAGCGGTTCTGTCAACTCAAAATCCGCTCAAAACACCGGTAATAAAATCCGCCCGTATTTCCGCAGAACTTTTCGAACGTGTACCGCTTTATAAAAATATATATGTAGTTGAGGTCGATAATCCGCAAATAAGGTATTCCTCACTTGGTTGGGAATGGGAAAAATGGGATCGTCCCGAATATAAGACTCTTAGGGAGCGTGAAAACCTCGATGAAGTCATCGCGGAAAGCAGAACTCAGTTCGATGCCCAGGTCAAACTGATGGATTATGTCGCACGACGATGGCTGCACTCAGGCGCTTTCCCCGAATATCCCCTCTGGGATGCGCTTTCAATACTCGACCGTATCGAGACCGCCGGCGCCGGAGGTTATTGCCTGATGTTCAACACCCTGCTCTGCGGAATGTGCCAGGCATACGGCTGGAATGCGCGATTAACCCATGTTTCGTTTCATGAAATATGCGAGGTTTGGAATGATGAACTGGGTAAGTGGATATTTCTCGATGCCGACGGCATCAATAACTACAATTACGACCTGAAAACGGCGGTACCCCTCAATATTTACGAACTGCATAATCTCTATCTCGATTATTATTTTCCCGGTCGTACAATCGACTGGATGAATGACTGGATCGGCTGGATGGATAAGCATAAGGACAAAGAATTCCCTGTGGGACGGGGTTCGCTTACCCATCATGAACCAGGCTTTCATTACAGCAGTTACGATTATCTGTCGGGATTCATCAATGCCGGTTTTATACGGGTTGTTCCACGAAACAACTGGTTCGAAAAACCATACCCCAAACCATTGACACATAATTCTTTTACTCCCTGGGACGGTTATGTCAACTGGTACGATAAGCAGAGCCCGCCACAGCGTCACTATTCACAGCACACCGACCGGCCGCAGGATATATGGCCCGATTTGAATCTGGTGCATGTTGACGCCATCCAGGGATTCGGTAACGACCGGTTGTTTCTCCGGTTCGAAACATATACTCCGAATTTCGGCCATTTTGAAATCAATCCGGACGATACCGGCTGGAAACAAGTCGAAGACCGGTGGATATGGCTGCTTCAGTCGGGCAGGAACAATCTGCGGGTACGGGCAGTAAATAAACTTGGTGCAAAAGGTAAACCGTCGGTTATTAAACTTAATTTTGCCGATGCGCCTTTCGGTGAATAACCTACCTCGATCCAAGGTTTAAGGTATCTAATATCCTGAACTTACATATTGTCACTCTCTTTGATTGAGAATTGGAACGTCGCAGCACCTAAATTATTGACAGTATATTTCGAGGAGTGAGTTTATTCCATTCTGTTGAAATAGAGCGAATTTCACACGATAAATATCATAATGAGGTCAATTTTTATAAAAATAAGGTGAAATATTGTTGATTATAAGAAATATTTTATTATTATAGAAATGAGGATATATTTTCACCCGATTTTTTCAACAATTCAAATTTAATTGAAAAGTAGATAATATGAGGGGATATATACATTTCAAGTTTCCGGAATTATTCTTATTTATATTGTTTATTTTATCTACACAAATTGTATATTCAAAAATTCCGGATACTACTCCTCCATCCTATACATGGTTACACCCTCAACAATATTCAATTATTACAACCAATACCATACGGCTCAGCGTCGATGCTCATGACGACGAAAACGGCAGCGGTGTAAATAAAGTAATTTTTTTTGCACAATATTACGATTCTCATGCTACAGTACCAAAACAGATCATCGGAGAGGTCGACAACTATCCCTATGAATTTGTTTGGAAATGTTCACAGATACCCGATCAGAATCTTGGGAAACTGTCAGTATTCTGTCATGTGTATGATAATGCCGGAAATATATCCATTATTCCCAAAGGCAAGGACTCAGAACGTGGGCCGGAATTTGTTCTCGACCGTAATCCACAATGGAATGAATCAAAAATTATATCGTATAACCTCAATAAAGATATAATCATTGATGGTTCACTGGCCGAATGGGCGCCAAAGGACAGTGTTGTTTTTACTAATAATGACAATAAGATTACGGTATATTCAGCGTGGAATAAAGAAAAGGTTTTTTTTGGAATCAAAGTTGATGACAGGAGCGTTATCAGTACATTTGGTCCTGAAAGTGAAAATATCGATACAATGTCAAATCAGGATGATATAGAATTATGGATTGACACAAACCATGATCATTATGAAATTTTTACCGTTCCCGATATTGCTTTTTTGATGTCACCGGCAGGTATGATTTATAAGCATACGTATAATATTGATAAGGAATTTCCCTGGGAAAATGATCTTGCCCCATCTGTCGATTTCAAAGCTACTGTTACGGGCACATTGAATATCAGCGATGATGAAGATGAATGTTATATTTTTGAACTCGCTATACCCTGGAGCGAACTTGGTTATACTGACGGAAAAACAATTAATATGGGATTGGAAATATGGAATAATGACAAGGATTTTTGTGATGGTACATATTTTTACTCAGCATGGACAACGACAGCATCCAATCTGAAAAATCCGAGTGAGTGGGGAAACATTGTATTTATCTGTGAAACAAGATTAATCAGTATGACAACGCTTGCTTTATTCATTACCTTCAGCAGTATAGTATGTGTTTTCATATTTCTAAAAATCAAACGTGGTAAAGAACCGGAAGCCGAAGACGATAATTTACATATTTTTGAAAAAGAAAATATTAAAAAAGCAAGAATTTATATAGAAGAGCATTTATCCGAAGAAAGATTATCAAGAAAAGAAGTCTCAGCTGTTATCGGTTTAACACCCTCCTATTTTGGAAAACTCTTTAAAAAAGAAACAGGTTTGACATTCAGCGAATTTGTGACAAACCTCAGAATCAATAAAGCAAAAATATTTCTTTCGGAAAGTAATAAAAATATTTCTGAAATTGCCTTTTCAGTCGGATTCAAAAGTTTATCTCATTTTGGATATGTATTTAAACATATTGTCAAAAAATCCCCAAAAGAATATCGCCATTCAGTCCAAAAAAAATAAAAAACACCTCTATTAGATAAAAAGCATCTCATTACAGATAAAATTAATCTCATAACAGGTAGTTTATTTTTAATTCATATATTTACTTTCTGAATAATTTATTAACAAAGAAAGTAAATATTTTTTATTAATAATAAACAATTGACAAATTATTTTATTATTTTATCTTGTATTTATTATTACATATTTTATTCACATATAAGGAGGTGATGTCCCACAGAATACATTTTGATTTTCTTGTAAAATTAGTGAAAAATCTACAGTCAAGGGAGGAAAAAATGAAAAAATGTTTTGTTTTGGCACTATTGATATTTTGTTTCATTTCAACTGCCTATGCGGCGAACTTTTCACCAACAAAATTGCGACTATCGGCGGCAGAAACGATTAAGTATGAGTTTAATGGATCAAATATCGATATTCCTGTCACAGTGACCGGGGCTCCTGCCGGTGTGATTTTCTGTGTTTTCACCAAAGACAAGTCTGAGCAGATAACCGATATACGTAATGGTTATCTCGGCTGGCACTATGTTAATAAAGTTGATACCTGTATATACTATTCATCAACAAATTCTCTGGATATCGGAAGTAATAACATTACCTGGAATGGAAAAGACCAGGATGGTAAAATAGTACCCGCCGGAGATTATACGTATTATATGTGGGCATATAACAATGTTGACGCGAAAACCAAAGTGTTTACCGCCCAAAATCTCAGACCCAATCGTGGAGGTTACCTCGAAGAGTATGGTCCCGATGGCAAACCGCTTGTTAATCCGTTTATAATTTCCGGTACATGGAAATGGACCATTGGAAACGACCCGGAAGATGACACACTGCGCGAAACTACTGAATTAGTTTTACCGGAAGGATTCGGTAGAAAAGAAAGGGCTCAGTTTCACCCCACGGATCATAATTACTTATATTTTGAAATCGGTAATGATGACACCGGTTATCTTGGTGTATGGAAATTCCAATGGGTGCCTAACGGTGCTGCGGTTCATCAGGAGAACTGGGGTGAAGACGGCGGTGTCGTACTACCAGTAACTGCTGCGGGCGGCCATTCCAACAACTGGTTTTCCGGCGTAGCCACCGATAACGATTATCTGTATGTAACTCATTGTGACAGAACCGATCCAATTGTGTATTTTTATTATATCGATTTCGATGCTGATATTATTAAAGAGGTTGACATGACCGAGTGGTGGGCGAATCCCGATGATGCAGCAACTGGCGCTCAAATGACAGGCGGCCCCAACAACATCTGGATGAGAAATGGTCTGGCATATCTCAATTCGCATACATCATGCCTCGAATCGGTGGCAAATCCGGGAAAAGCATTGGATGATGACGATTATTTCTGGGTTTGGCATAACGATAATGGTGATTATGTCGGTGACCATAATTTTGAAGAAGAAGCTGAAAAACCCTGGGTTTGTTTCGATTTTAACGTAGCCCCGTATACTTATACAATTTCAGCAGATGCAAACCATTTCAGTATGACTCCTTCCTATGACATGGGCGCTGTATCGTTTGCTTTATATGCCCCTGACGGAACCGGCATCGGTTATTTAGCATATGCAGGTGAAACAGCGAACTTGAAATATGGTAATTTTTTCGTTGACACCGGTTCTGCATTTGACGGTATTTATACGGATAATGCATCAACAGGAGATGAAAACTCGGTAAACGGGCTTTGGTATATCGCTCATGATTCGATAAAGGGAATCATTACCGACCAGGTAGCAGTTGAAGAGACAGCCCCGGCAGCATTCACAGTAGCCCAGAATTCACCAAATCCGTTCAATCCCACAACGACGATCACCTATACGATTGCCGATGCGGGGATTGTCACTATCGATGTATTCAATGCAGCAGGACAAAAAGTAGATTCGCTTGCTAATGAATTCATGAATTCCGGAACTCATTCCGTTTCATGGGATGCTTCGGGATACTCGGCAGGCGTGTATTTCTATAGTGTAAAAAGCGGCAACTTCACAAAAACGATGAAGATGACGCTTCTCAAGTAACATTTCTTCTCCTTACACACTAAAGGCCCGGTCATTTTTATGACAGGGCCTTTTTATTAAAAAAAAGTGCGCTTAATAATGTCGGGACTTTTTCTGATTATGCGGCTGATATTCCATCAGGAGAACGCTCTTGGTTGTTATCACATAAAATGACATGTTTTTTTTATAATTCTGCGCTGCAATATCGATAATTGTCGATTCTTCAAGGTTATATGATGCCCGAATACGAAATTTGCTGTCACAGACCAGTAACCTTCCATCCTGGGTCGATGAAAGTATGTCTCTGCCGAAATCACTTTGGGGTTCAAAAATTTCGATGTCGGAGATACTATTACCGATATCAATTGAACTTAAACGCTCTCCCCTTCTGTTATACATAAACATATCACCGGCATCATTACCCACTAAAATTGTTTCTTCGCCGTTATTTGTCGATGGAAATAACTTCATAACAGTGACTTCGCCTCCAACATTGGCTTTCCAGTTTGTAACACCATCTTTCGGTTCAAGCGCGAAAATTGAGTTGGATTTAGTCCCGAATACAATCTCCCGATCTCTGTCTCCGTCGGTATCGGTAAAAACCATATCGGTCAGGTGAATTCCGCAGTAATCGGTTGTCGAGATGAATTCGCTTCCCATCTCCTCCCACACATGCCATATCACCTTGCCATCGGTCGGTGAAATCACATTAAGCGGTGTATGATATTCCGTTCCAGCTGCAATATATATTTTATTACCTCCGTTATCGAGAATGCGAACTTTGGTAAGCGGATGGTAATAAACAAAACTTTCCCACTTTATGGTGCCGTCAGGATTAAATGCATACACTTTCCAACCGTTATTAGCTACAAGAATTGTTTTTTTACCCGAACGGTCGATATCTCCCACCGTTATATCCACAGGATTTGCATCAGCTCCGTAAAACAGTGTCAGCGTACGATGCCAAAGTTGTTCACCCTGTGAACTGAAACAATACAGATTTGCCCTGTCATCTCCGGCTATAATCTCATAAGAACCATTCCCATCGATATCCTCCGCATACATACATACAACCGGACGATCGGATGGAAGACGGAATTTTTCAATAATACTATTGCCGTCATATTCTTTCACATAACCTGCTTTATCACCAATCAGTACATGGTTTTCAACAGGACAGCTAACGGTGATATCATTGAAAACAGGAAGTTCATGTATTTTTTCAATTCCGAAGTTTTCATACTTATTTTGCTGGGCTTCAGGACTTTTTCGTATTGCGGCAGGTCTCAGAGAGAGAAGCGGAACACGGTTTTTCCAGAAATCCCCGTTAAATGTAAAATCGAAAGTAAACGTGTATGTGCCTGAACCCAGTTCGACAGATTCCTTTTTCTCCGCACCTGAAAATTCTCTATTATTGAAACCTAAGTTTCGCATTCTGAATTCACCGGTACTACCCTCCGGGACAACAAGTTTACCGGTACGGTTACGGTAATTTATTTCAAAATGAACATCCGAGGGAGCTTCAATATATGCATTTCTGAATCGAAGATATGTAGCGCCGATAAACCAGATGTACCGTGAATCCTGAATAAAGAGCTTACAGTCGGTAAAAACTCCCTCATCGGTCAACACTCCCGGGTCAAGCCCTATAAGGTCACGGTTTTCCGCATCATCGACGGCATACAATTTATCACCCGCTTTAAACAATTGGATTGGCCGTCTGGCCGGATTGTCGCTAACATACATTAAATTCGCATAAACCCATTCGTCACCCGGTTTCATCGTCATTTTTTTTTGTGCTTTGCAAATGGTCGTTTCGCCATTGCCATAAGGATAATTCCAATTGCTTCTCGATCCGTCAGGTTCGGTTATCAGTGTTCGTTCCGCACCATCTGCACTCATGATGAAAAAGCTGACATCACCCTGTTTGACAGTCAACTGGTCTTCATTAAGAGCGACTTCACCACGGGTACGCCAGCGCGAGTCGAGACGGTAATTTCCATTCGTAAGCGCTTTGATCCTGTCAAGGAATAGAAAATATTTACCTTTTTGCCAGATTATGCTTCGTTCCCAGTCAGCGCCGTTATATTCCCTTGATGTTGACTGTGTAATTCCTATTTTTTCGAAATCAGCCGCAACATCGAGTACGGTTAAAGGCGGTGGGGGTTCCTGTATGCCATTTCGGGTCACCGAAACACCGTTATGGTATTTCGGAGTCAGCTTTATATAATCAAGGTCAAAAAGCCAGATACGGTCTTTCCAGGTAAGCCTTGTTACCGTATTGCCGTCATGGTGCCCATGCGAAAATGTTGACAGACCGTCCAGCAAAAGATATTCGTCCTGAGGATCGAAACTCCACCGGTAAGATATTTTATCAAAATAGCGTTCCGAAGATGCGGGAATTTGCCCGTTATCATATGATCGTTTGGCGTTCCACTGAAGAGATGCATCATCGATCATTATCGGAAACACTCCGACATACCGTCGCGGATTTTTTTCCCCAATATCTACAGCATAAATCCCGCTGTACATGTCCTCGACAGAAAAAACACGGTCGGTGCCGAAATGCATTTGAATCGGATTCTCTTTCCCTCCATTTTTATCTTCACTCATGGTGTCGAGACTGATCACGCGTTCCTTAGCGCCCCAGTTGTACAACCACTGATACTGGCTATCACCATAATACCAGGCGCCCATACCGAAAAATTTGAGTTCCCTGCCCCGTGCCGAACCTTCTGCACGATGAGTATAGCCTCCCACATCACCGAAACTTACCGGATCCCGGCGATTATCAAGTGTTACGGCAACAAGATCGATAAGCGTACGCAGACGTCCGCTTTCGCAAAATGAATAATCATCCTCAGCCATAGTATAGGTCAGATGATGCAACGGTCCGTAATACAGATAATTTCCGGCGTCGTCATTCGCACGGTATGAACAGGCCTGGCCATAATCAAAAGCCCTGCGGTATTTTTCAACCATCGAATCAAGCCCTTCTATCCCATAGTTTTGGCTAAAGTACCTGTGTGAGAAATATAAACTTAGCGCTAAAAAGGTCGTATGATTTTGACGGGGTTCTCCGGGTTTAGCAAAACGCTCATCAAGGTTAGGGAGCCAGCGAACGAATGTGGTATATCCCCAGAGTACTTCGTCGAATATCTTTCGGTCTTCAGGTGTAAAAAAGGGATCGTTATCGATAAGTTCCCAAACCATTACCATCTTCCAGAGATTGAAATACACATTGGTCCATGATTCCGGTATCCATTGTCCTGTTTTCTCGGCACGTTCATAACACAGATACATCCCGTCGCGAAAATGTTCGGCCCATTTTGTGTCTCCGCTGAGATAATACAGCAGGCCCCAGTTCGCGATGCTCCAGTAAGGCGCCATTGTCGTCCTGAGATTTTCTCTGACCTGATCAAGAGTCGATTGTACACTTTCCGGAGGTTTCGGGAATTGTAAATCTGTGGTAAGGTGGTGCATGGTGTTAATTGTTGTGGCATTACCGGAAAGTAAGCTCACGAAAGTTTCAAAACCCGATGCAACATCCTCATCACGACTCACTCCGATCACCAGAACATTTTTATCGGGATTCCAGATCGACTGTACCGGATGAATAATTACACCGCCTGCGCCAGGGAAATAAGCATCGGCAAATGCATACCGGCGTTTGTATAACTCAAGCGCCCATTTGTTATTCGAAATATTACCTATTAAAATGAGATCATGGGATTGCAGTTCATTCTTTTCGATGCTGTCGGCATTTTGGAACGGAATCGCCATGCCGCATTTTTTTTCCAATATCGCCTGAAGGTTTTTGGCATCGGAATCCACAGAAGAAGGATATACAACCAACAGTGTTTGCTGATTCACGGTTATGGAAAAATTGCGCGTCCGTACCTTTCCCGGAAAAGCGCCTGGTTTAAAATCGTTGTTAAACTCATAGGTAAAACCGGATTTGGCAGTAATCAACGAACCAATTATGATACATAAAAGCAAAATGATCGTATACCTTAAACTTTTTCTCATGAAATTCACCCTTCCTAAATTACGAATACATATAAATTCAAGCAAAATTTTCAGTTTTTAACTAACATGCAGGATAAACGCATAATAATACATATTAATCTGCTTTACTACCACCAATATAGAGATTGAAAAAATCAACATTTTATAAAGAAATACCGGAACCTTAAATTTCCAAATAAAATTCTTATAAAAATCTAACGATATCATTTAAGGATGCAGTCTATATTTAGGAGCATTAATAAAATTTATAATTATTCAAACAGGATTTCATAAATTTGCTTATACCAGTTCGATCTAATATATTCAGGGAACTTTCAGATCTTGTCAAAGGAAACGTACCCGGTCAACTTGTGATTCAGTATTCCGATGCCTGTAATGCGACATGTCCTCAATGCGAACTTCGTGTCAATCTCCCATTCAAACGCTCACGAATCGACATGGATACTATGAAACGTATAATCGATGCTTCAGCCCGAAATAATATTCAGGCGCTCTCATTTACCGGTGGAGAACCACTTCTCTACCGTAAACAGATTATTGAGTTACTGCAGTATGCCCAAAAAGCGGGGATAAGATATACGAGAACCGGAACAAACGGATTTATGTTCCAACAGTCCGATCAATCGGAATGGGAGTCTCAAATCCGTAAATTTGCTGAAGCTCTGTCAGAAACCGGGATCTATACCTTCTGGATCAGTATCGACTCGGCAAAACCAGAAGTTCATGAAAAAATGAGAGGACTGCCCGGTGTAATCAAAGGAATAGAAAAGGCTCTCCCCTATTTCCATGAAAACGGTCTTTACCCTTGCGCAAACCTTGGTATAAACCGAAATACCGGCGGCTGGTGGACCGACACCATGGCACAAAATATCCACTCTGATGAAAATAACTATCTGTACGAGTTTTTCATGACATCATTTGCGCGGTTTTACAGTTTTGTGATCGATCTCGGATTCGGAACTGTAAATGCATGTTATCCCATGAGCATTGAAAGCTCACAAAATTTTAATCTGGAAAAAGTGTATGGGGCTTCAAGCTCCGACCATATAGTAAATTTCACTAAAGACGAGAAAAAAGCGGTGTACAAAGCCCTGATGGATACGATCCCCTCTTATCGCGGCAAAATCCGTATATTTACACCACTGTGCAGTCTGTATGAGATGATACGATATTATGGTTCCGGATTAACAACCGGTTATTCCTGCCGCGGCGGCATCGATTATTTTTATATCGATGCACAGACGGCCGATACTTACCCATGCGGGTTCAGGGGCAATAATAACCTTGGCAAATTCTGGGAAATAGATAAAAAATCATTTTCCACAAAAACATTTTGCAGGCAATGCGAATGGGAATGTTTCCGTGATCCTTCCAATTTGCTCGGCCCTTTTCTTGAACTGCGGTATAATCCGGTTAAACTGGCGGGACGGTTTCTCCGTGATAAAGAATTCTTTCGTTACTGGTGGCATGACATAAGATATCAAAAAGCATGTGATTTTTTTAATGCGCGAATCGCCCCGAATTATACCAAAATGGGAAAGTTCGAAACAGCATAATCAATACACTGCCCGATTAAGATGTTTATAAAGAAGTTGTATAAATCGATAAATAAAACCTACACTCTCCGTAAATTTTTATACCAATACTTATAAAGGATCCATGACAACACAACGACTGTCAATGTCGATACGCCAAAAGAAATCCATTTTCTGACCACAATGGCAGTCATTATCCAGAACAGCAGAACCTGCCAGAGACAGGCCGGCGCAAGAAGCAGTAAATCGCGTCTGTTTTCCTTTTTGATATCCGTTACGAACTCAGGATCACATTGCTGCCTGACAGGCCCCCAAAAACCGAATGGCCGGGTTTTTTTATAAAAGGCTACAAGCACCTTACGGTCGGTCGGTTCGCCCATAAATGTCCCGATAACCGTGCCTATTGTCGAAACCAGAATAACAAAACTGAATGTGGTATATTCGGCAGCATTGGGAAACAACACTCCAGCCACAGTTGCTCCGGCAAGCCCGAATCCCATACCGAAGGCATAACCCAAACCATTGAAGCGCCACCAGAACCATTTGAGAATATTGGGCGGCATCATACCGGTAATCAGCCCCATGATTATCCATGCCCATATGGAGTTAATATTCGGAAGCACCCAACCGATGGCTATACCGGCTATAAAAATGACCAGGGTTGTTATATAGCTGACTTTGAGAAGGTGTTTATTGTCCGCCTCAGGATTGATAAAGGCGTGGTAGATATCTTTCACAAAATAAGCGGCAGAGGAATTGATTATGGAATCGACAGATGACATAGCGGCAGCGATTAGAGCCGCCAGCAGAAATCCCTTTATCCCAACCGGTACATAATATTCGATTACAGCAGGTAACGCCATTTCCGGTTCGGTGATTTTCCCGGCAATACCGAGGGCAAGCACACCCAGTCCCATCATAAGAAGAAAACGAAAACTGAACAGAGTGATCCATTGAAACGCCACAAGTGAGCTTTCCCGCTCATCCTTTGCAGCATAATACCGCTGGCTTGTCCAGCCATCGAGCGGAACCGCAAAACCCTGGAATACGTTAGAGATGATCCAAAAGATTATCAGCATTCCCAAAAACCGCATGTTTTCGTAACCGGAAGGCATATCTATCTTCCACGAAGATGGTAGAATTGTCCGCCATTCCGGAGTGGTAAATTTTGAAAAATATTCAGGTGTACCCACCATCATCGCTTTTACCGTTATAAAAAATATTATACCCAAAATGAGCATACTCTGAAACAGGTCGGTATAAACTACCCCGTAAAAACCGGCGGCAACCGTATAAACCATAACTATAAGAAAAAAGACCAAAGCACTGATTTCAGGAGGAAACGGCAGGTATATCGAGAGAAATTTCCCCGAACCGACAAAGAAATAACTCACAATTGGTATTGCCATCATAAGTACAGAAATTGCAGATAATATTCGTGCTATTTTGGCCTGTTTTCCTTTTCCGAAACGGAACTCGATCCATTCGGCATTGGTCATAACCTCACTTCTGTTAAGCCATTTTGCCATGAATATCATAAAAAACGCAAGAAACAGACAAATAGCACCCCGCCATGCAACCCAATAACCCTTTACACCAAGTATGTAGAAAAACGACACCTGAAGCATGGTTCCCGACATATCGATGAATGTAGCCATACCGGAAATACCGAGAATATACCACGGAATATGCCGTCCCCCCAAAAAATAATCATTAATTGAACCGGATGCCTTCTTTGAAACATATAGCCCGACAGCGGTAACCATAATGAAATATAAAATGATAACGCCTGAATCAATTCCACTGAGCATGCATTACTCCTGTGGTAAAAAAAATCGGTTAATTATCGGTGCTAAAATCTCAAGATAACAGGTTTATGTATGGGATTCAAGCTTTCAGTTTCTTTTAATCTTAGTCAACTGAAAGCCAAATAATACTGTCGATCCACCTTGCATAATCTGAATTCTGTCGTTATTATATTTTACATACCGGGATTATTCAAAATCATTAAAAGGAGGAATCGTATATGCCGAAGTTTAACAATCATATAAAGAGAATGCCGTTTTTTTTGATTTTATATATTGCATATACCGCAGCTATTTTGAATTTTAAAATTTTGCAAGCCCAGCAATCATGGCAGGACTGGCTATACCGCATGCCTATAACACTCACCAACCGGTCAGGTGATAACTCAGATGCCGTGCCGGTCGATGTGACCTTCTCACTCTATGCCGACCAGTGCAGATCACCGGAAAAAGAAATACGGCTTGTGCTGAAAACGTCCAATGGCGAAAAAGAGGTGCCATTTCAGCTATCAGATTTGTCAATTTGGACAAAAGATACAGGTGAACGGAGCAGTCCTACGCTGAATGGTATGATTACTTTCTTTGACGAAGCCCCCGGAAACGGCGATGCCGAATATGCGCTTCTTTACGGTAATCCGAATGTTTCAGCGCCGGTTTATCCGACCGATCTGAAGGTCAGCGGCACAAAACCCTCATGGACTATCGAAAACAGCAAAATTGCGCTTAAACTTCACGGCAGAAATCCTGCATACGGCGCCAGCACCAATAAAGATTCCGGCCAGATATCAAGCGTTATTATCAAAGCGAAACCGAATGCCCCCATAGCTCCGGGAACCGGTGTAATACATTGGAATCCGGGTATTTTTGTCCCGGCACGTGGCTGGATGCATTCATTCGCGTGGGACCCGCCCGAACAGTGCGACATCGAAACCGGCCCATTATATGTAAATGTAACCCGAAGCGGCATTTTCCCGGACATCCCTGAGGTGCATCTTTCCATAAACTACCGCATATTTACAGGCCGAAATTATGTGGAATCCGGTACGGTCATGAGGGTAAACGACAATATCGGAGTGGTGGCGCTTCGTAACAATCAGCTTGTGTTTGACGCCGGGACATTTACCCATATCGCATGGGGCAGATCGGAATCGCATGAATTCAAGAATCTTGACGTCTACAAACAGGTCAACACACACGGCGATATTCTACGGCTCAGAGACGATCTCGATTATATAACTTTCGTTAATCCGTCAAAAGGCATTGGCACCGCATCGGTAAAAATAGACTACAGTAATGTCGGCCCTGGCGGCGCTCCGCCAACACTGTTCGACAACGCCACATATGTATCGAACGGCGGGCATGACCTTATGTATTTTTTCAGGCCGCTGGTATATTTCCATATCGACTGGGACAGAAAACAGCTCGTCACCGTACCAAAAGGCTCCGTCTACTCCGAAAGAAATCTTTACGTTTTCTATGAGTCACAGGAAGCGCAGCCGATTCAGGCGGTTCTTGAACTTAATAAAGCAGTACAAACGCAACCGGTGATAAAAATCGGGCCGTATGGTTTCCCACCGATGAAGTGATAAGGGATTATGTAAAAATTAAATTTATAGCAAGCTTCATGGAAAATCTATATACAGTGTATGATAAAAATCATGCTATCCCATGAATTCGCTTAAACTCCGCCCAGTTCTGTTTAAGTTCAATAAAGGATTCGAATGAATCACGGAGAATAAACGGATTTTCCTTCAGTTCATCGCCAATAGTTGACGATGACCTGACACCATAATCATGCCCCGGCCAAACCCGTGTATCAGGCGGAAGCTTCATCAGTTTGTTGTGAAGGCTGTCATACTCCTGTCGTGCATCATTACCAAAACCGGTTCCACCTACCTTCCCGACAAAAAGCGTATCGCCGGTAATCAGTTCTTTTCCTGCGAGCACACATATTGAATCGTTGGTATGGCCGGGTGTAAAAAATACCTGCAGTTCGATTACTCCGAGATACAATATATCACCATCCTTTAAAGAAATATCATGTTTTGAGTGGGAGGACTCATACATAGCTATCTTTGCCCCGGTTTTTTGTGCAAGCGTTGAGTTTCCGCCCGTATGGTCAAAGTGGTCATGTGTATTGATTATGTATTTCAGAGACAAACCTTCCCGCAGGATTATATCCAGTTCATCTTTTGGTGTAAGGCCCGGATCGAATACAGCAGCATGTCGGGTTACCTCGTCCGCTATTATATATGAGAAATTACGGTCTCCTCCTGCTCGTATCTGCTTGAAAAACATAGTATTCCTCCTGAAAATTATTTTTTTTGTGGTATGTCAAAAATGGGAAATGGATATCCGGTCGCCTTAGAAAAGTCCGGCTATAATTAAAATACAACTATAATAAATGCCGTGATGGCTTGTTGATCAACACTAAAAACCTGAACTTGCAGAAAAAAATTGCTCCGTGTATATTATGCCGCATTGTTTGAAATCATTTTTTCGATAAAACACGATTCGTTACCTTAAAACTTTTATGTCCGACACAGGTGCTTTGTTGAAAAAGGTAAATACAAAAGTTTTAATCGGATTACCCGATCTTGCAATGATTGTTACAGCCGCATGCTGGGGATTGAACTTTGTTATCACAAAATCCGCCGCGGGAGATACACCGGAACAGTTCAGAATTTTCATCTACAATTTAATACGTTTCCCGGTTGCAGCAATACTTCTGTTTATTACCGCAAAAGTTCGCGGCGATAAAATAATGCTTGATAAAAAATATTTAGGTGCAGTGGCGCTTTTGTCGTTTATTGGGATTTTTTTGTATCAGATACTGTATATGAGCGGCCAAAACATCACAGAATCCGCAAATATAGGAATCATTTACGGATTTACGCCGCTTTTAATCCTAATTATTGCTGTAATTGCAGGTATTGAACGCCCTGCATTTTTTACGGTTACCGGCGTAATTATGGGTTTCATCGGCCTGTTTTTAATTCTTTTCCAGGGAGGAAAATGGACGGTAGATATCGGTTCATTCCTGATGTTCCTCGCTGTTGTCTGTTTTGCCTGTTATGCGGTCTTCGGCAAACACATTCTTGATAAGTACCCTCCGGTAACAACGACCGCATGGATGCTTCTTTTCGGTGCAATCTTTCAATTGCCACTTGCATTGCGGCAATTACCATCACAATCATGGGGAGATATAACAGGGATAAATATCTTTTTTGTTCTTCTTGCCACCCTGCTGTCGCAATATACAGGTTATACCTTATTCTATTACTCAATATCGCGTATCGGCCCTGCCAGAACAGGTGTCTACAGCAATCTCACTCCAGTTTTCACATTGATCTTTGCTGCACTCATACGGCATGAAGCGATTTATCTCATTCAAATCATAGGTCTATCGGTTATAATAGGTGGAATATGTATTACCAAGATACGAAAATGAAATCAAAAGTAATTGGAATTGCTGACATTGCCATGATTCTCACATGTCTTTTATGGGGTCTGGGTACTGTTGCAGTTAAAAATGTTATTGGTAATTCACCTGAACAATTTCGAATTTTTGTATTCAACGGTATAAGGATGCCTATCGTTTCTCTCCTGTTGTTTATTTGGGTGAAATGTAAGGGTGGTTCAATCGGACTGCGTTTAAAACATATACCGTTGATTATTGTAGTGTCATTTTTTGGATTTTTTTTAAATATGGTTACCAGCCTTATCGGTCTTTCCATGTCAACAGCCTCCAACATGGGCATAATTTTTACAACGATTCCATTTTTTATTCTTATTATATCTTTTTTGAGCGGAATTGAGAAACCAACCGTTCCACTCGTATTCGGAATTTTTATCGGTATGGCCGGAGTGCTCATGCTCAGCTATGATGGCAGCAGAATTTCATATAATCCGGGAGATATGCTTATACTGTTATCATGTTTTTTCTGGGCGATATATACAGTATATGGAAAACAATTATTGAACGCCTATCCGCCGCTACTTGCAACGGCATGGGTATTTCTTTTTGCCTCGATTTTTCAGTTACCGCTGTTTTTTATACAACTATCGCATCAAACATGGCATACAATTACGCCAATCAACTGGTTTAATTTTCTGTACGCAGCCATCGGTTCATATTTTTTTGCATTTGGATTGTATTTTTATGCACTGCATAAAATCGGACCTATCAGAGCCGGAATCTACACAAATCTCGAACCGGTTTTCACACTTATTTTTGCATATGCGCTTCTTGGTGAAACAATTACTATTTTTAAAATATCAGGATTTATCATTATACTGACCGGTATCGGGATAACGAAGATTCCGTTACGTGCAAAACCGGTATAATCAAACCAAAATTTAATATTAACAAATGTGAATTTAATGATATCACTTTCAAAAAAATGTTTTGGTTCAGCTGATGCGGCAATGGTTATGACATGCTTTCTCTGGGGCCTTAATGCAGTCATTTCAAAAAATGCACTTGGTGACACACCTGAGACATTCAGGGTGTATATCTATAACGGTCTCAGAATTCCCGCGGGGACACTATTTCTCATTCTGACGCTTAAATTAACCGGTGACTCTATGCGTATTCGAATAAAGCATCTGCCTTATATAGCTCTGCTTGCATTAGTCGGCATGTTTATGTTCATGTTCACTTTTATACTCGGCATCACCATGACAAGTTCGACAAATACAGGAGTTATAAATGCAACGATTCCGATTTTCATTCTACTGACATCGTTTTTATTCGGAATTGAGCGACCGACCATAAGAACAATAACCGGAATCGGAATCGGTTTTCTGGGTATGCTCACTTTGTCATTCAGATTAAACGGATTATCCATTAATACCGGCGATCTATTACTGTTGGTCAGTTGTCTGTGCTGGGCATTTCATACTGTATTTGGGAAAAGACTGCTTGGTTTTTACTCTCCTGTTGCCGCTACAATCTGGATTTATCTTTTTACTTCGATATATTTCATTCCGCTTTTCTGCACTCAATTTAAGGACCAAAACTGGTCATCAATTTCGCTCATGAACTGGTTTTATCTGGCTGTATCGTCAATCGGTTCGATTTTTCTGGCAAACAGCCTTTACTATTTTGCAATAAAAAAAATCGGACCTACAAAAGTGGGTGTCTACACAAATCTCACTCCTGTTTTTACGCTCCTTTTAGCTGTATTAATCCGCGGTGAAACGGTTACTATTACTCATATTACCGGTCTGTTATTAATTTTAACAGGAATCGGTATTTCAAAATCCAAAAATAAAAAAATGACAATGCAGATATGATTAAACTGTACAGACACATAGCAATATTCAACGTCACCTGGTCAATAAAAAAAACTTACATAAATTGAATAAAATTGGTATAATACATCAATAATTTCGAATTCATACATAACTTTCGTGATCACGTATAAGCCAGAGGAAACGGGTGAATTTGCCAAAAACGACCGTACTGCTTTTTCTTTATGTTTTTACGATTGCAGCATGTGCAAAGATTTCAGATTGCCAAAATTTTACCACTACTATAGAAGGCGGCCGGGGTCTTATGTATATGCAGTCAGCACAAACATACGGTAAAGCCAGAATAATTTTCGGTATAAAAGCCATGATCATGGAAAAAGAATCCAATGTGTATTATGGAGTTGATAACAGTATCCTGAGGAAAAGGAAAGATTACCCGTCTCTTTTGGCTATTCCCATTACCTACGGGTTAACTGATGAAATCGATATGAATCTCTCAGTTTATGGATTTCATGACACAAGGACTTTAGTCTCAAAAGAGGATGTACGTCTTGGGTACGGCGAACCGGTTCAGGGTATCGGGTCGACACGGTTTGGTGTAAAAATACGGCTCCCGTTAAGAAAAAAATCACGAATACAGGTGGCGGGAAAATTCAGCGCAATGCTCGATACTTCCAAAGAAGAAGCCGACGGTTTGAATTACAGATGGTCAAGAACCGGCACCGATATCAAGGCTTCCCTTTATGAATCATTCGATATTTTTCCCAATCTGAGTTTGAATTTGGAACAAGGGTATGTTTTATCAGGATCGAATATTTATGATGATCAGGTTATCGGTGGTATCGGTCTTCAATTTACAGCGAAAAACCGCTTTGTTATGAATTTGGAAGTCAACAGCAGAACATTTCTCGGTGTAGGCCCTCAATCGGTATATAAGGCCGGCGCCAATCCCGATAAATTTGAAACGGTTAACGGAATACCAGCCATTGGTAATCCTTTGTATCTTAAGGACACAAACGCAGATATTATGGATGATTTTTTACTATTCTCACCATCTATCGCATTACGACTGACTCAACACCTGTCTGCAAATATAGGTGTAAATATTAATCTTGCCGACCACATAGAACCGAAAGAGAATTACCAGTTTGTCGCCGGACTAACATTTAACGGTATTTTTTCCGCTTTGATAGATACTGATGATGACGGCATACGTGACAACCGTGACAGAGAAATTAATACACCCCATGGATTTCCTGTTGATACGAACGGAATCGCACTGGATACCGATTTCGATGGTGTACCGGACGGTAAAGACATGGAATTAGACACACCACTCGGCGCAAAAACCACTTCTTTGGGTGTTGGTATTGATTCCGATAACGACGGTGTTTATGACGGAATCGATATGGAACCGAATACTCCCGAAGGTTCACCGGTCAATAAATTCGGCGTCGCTCTCGACGATGACCGGGACGGTGTACCGAATATTCACGATCTCGAGGCCGATACACCCGCTGGCGCAGTGGTCGATAAATCAGGCAGGGCTCTCGATACCGATGGTGATACTGTCCCTGACGGTATCGATATTGAACCTGATACACCAAACGGAGCAAAAGTCGATTCATCGGGAGCAGCAATCGATACTGATGAAGATGGTGTCCCTGATGGCATCGATGAAGAACCGGATACACCGTACGGAACTCTTGTCGATAAACATGGACGGGGGCTAATAAAACATGAAGTCAGTTTCTTAAGTGAAGGATTGTTAAGAGTTACCGATATACAGTTTGAACCGGGGAGCTCGGTTATTCAACCCGAGTCATATCATGCTATTGATGAAATCGGACAGCTTCTTATAAAGTACCCTTCAATTCAAATCCAGATTGAAGGACACACCGATGCGTTAGGTGATAATAGACTGAATCTGAAATTATCGAGGGAAAGAGCCATAGCCGTAAGAGAATACCTTTTAAAGACTTTTTCTGAGATTGACAATAAACGCCTGAGAGCTGTCGGATTCGGTTCCGACAGGCCGATAGCGCCCAACTCAACTTTTAATGGCAGACAAGCCAACCGTCGGGTTGAATTTGTTATCATCAACCATGATAAAATGATAAAACAATAAATTTTACACTGACACATCAGCACATTCCAAAAATGAGGGTGAACGATGAATACCATTGACGGCAGTTTTCGTGAAAGTGCAGAAAGGTTTCCTGAGCAAATAGCGTTACGGTATTATCAGGACCAGGTGTGGGAACAAATTACATATTCCGAGTTGAAAAATGCTGTAAATGTCACGGCACGAGGCCTCATTAAGACGGGTGCAAAACCTGACTCAAAAGTTGCCATAATGAGTGAAAACAGGCCGGAATGGTTCGTATGTTATCTTGCCACATTGACAACAGGCGCGATAGCAGTACCTATCGATGCCGCACTTGGAGAGGTTGAAACCGGCCATATTCTCAAACACTCGGAAGCCGAAACGATTATTTGTTCTATGAAATGTTATGATGTTATCAGCCGAATTTTGAGCAATTGTAATGACTTGAAAAACATTGTTATTTTTGACCGTAATATTACGATCAAACATGACCATAAAGGTGATGGCAAAGGAAAAGAAGTAGCAACTAACGGACATAAAAGCATCAGCTATAAAAGATTTCTGTCATATGACGAACTCCGTGAAACAGGTTCAAAAAAACCTGAAGAATTCACCACATTATTTGCAGAAAAAAGTGTTACCGACATCGCATCGATTATTTATACATCGGGTACGACAGGAACTGCAAAAGGTGTCATGCTGACACACAAAAATATTATATCGAATGTTAACTCGATCACAAAAGTTATTGATGTTACTGAAACTGACAATTTTTTGCTTTTACTCCCTCTTCACCATGCATTTCCGTTTACCGTATGTATGGCCCTACCTATGTCAACCGGCGGTTCGGTGAGTTTTGTGGACATTATGAGCCGCGACAGAACCCGTCTTATCATGGAGTGCCAACCGACAATTTTTGTTGGGGTTCCACTGCTCTATTCAAAAATTTACAAAGGAATATTGCGTCAAATTCAGGCATCAAAAATAAAAAGCTTTGTTTTTAACCACGGTGGTAAAAAAATTATCGGAAGAGCGTTAAAAAAGAAAATCGGAGGTAAAGTCAGAATTATGGTATCCGGTGCTGCACCCATGGATCCGGCGATTATTGAGGGTTTCGTAGGACTTGGGATAGAATTTCTCGAGGGATACGGCCTCACGGAAACATCACCTGTTGTGTCAGTAAATCCAATTGGCGCAATAAAAATAGGATCTATAGGAATACCTGTGCATGGTGTAAAAGTAAAAATTGTAAATCCGGATGATGAGGGTATCGGCGAAATCATTACACAGGGTGATAACGTCATGAAAGGTTATTACAAAAATCCGGGCCAGACTGAACTTGTCATAAAAGATGGATGGTTTTATACCGGCGACCTTGGAAAAATAGACGAGGACGGATATATTTTTATTACCGGACGAGCCAAAGATGTTATTGTAACCAGAGGCGGAAAAAATGTTTACCCTGATTTAGTCGAAAATGAAATCAATCAAAGCCAGTTCATTGCCGAATCAATCGTTATGGGTTATAAAACACAAGGACTTGTCGGTGAAGATGTCGGTGTCGTGATTGTTCCTGACTATGAAAACCTCATCGAATATGCAAAAAAAGAGGAAATCTCGTTCCGTGAAGAAGTAATTCTTGAAGAAATTACCGAAGATGCAAAAAATGAAATCATCGAGACTTTCCGTACGCTTCTGGAGTCAGAAGTGCGGAAACATATGGAAAAACTTGCGTCGTATCAACGTGTGTCCCGAATTGGTATCGAACGTGATGAGTTTATTAAAACTTCAACCCGGAAAATTAAACGGTTTCTTTATAACGGACGGCTCGATATTATGGACATTGACTGAGCCATGCATACAAAATACCATAAAACTCATGATTAAATTCATAATAGCTTTTTACGGATCAGACTTATACTTAAGTATAGTTATCATTGGTTTTCTTCAGGAGGATTATCGCCGCCTGGTTGAGCAGGAATTTGCGGATTAACAAACCTGAAGCCTTCATAGGTAATTCCGATTTGGGGGTCCATTGTTTGTATCTTTTCACGAATATCCTGCTGGTGCTGTCTCCAGTACATGAAAAAGTTACGTTCGTTACCTTTTATTAGTTTGAGGGTTTCAGGAGCAAGAGTTTGGAGAAAGGTATAAAGATCTGCTTTATCAAGGCCTTTCATATGAGTTCTGATAAGATCGTCGGATGACTTGAACGTCCGCTTTGGCAAGGCTCCCTTGCGGGCCAGAATAATTGCTCTCGCAAATGAGTCATTGAGAAAACCGGGGAAATATCCAAAACCCGGATATGTCCCGGTAAACCAGCCAATACCCGCATGATATAATGAATACAGCGCCAGAATGAAAATGATCATCCGTGAAAAAAGTTTGCCATCGAAAAAAAATGCTACAGGTATCATCAACAGCGGGAAAATTGGCATCATGTGACGAGAACCGAGCCCAAACTCCGTAAACGGGTAAGGCCCGGCTCCGAAAACCAGCATCATCAAAATAACAGATACGAGAAATGTAATCGCTTCATTTTTCATTCCCCGCTGCCACATCGCTCTCAATCCGGCAGGAAACAAAAGTACGATCGGAGTGATTGTCAATAATCCATGAAACTCATCGAACAAAAGACGGTGCGTCCCAAACAGCACATGCCCCTTCACCCCTACTGCCCTGGTTCCCGGTAAAAACTGAGCGAGCATCCTCGTATACTCAAATATTAACGGAGAGCCAAACACAACGGTATTACGGATTAGCCAAATAATCACGACAATGCCAACACCGGTTGCATATGGTACTCCGTTATTTTTTTCAAACGAGAACTTTGTTTTGTTTGTTATCCATAACGAAATAAAAAAGGGTACGGTAAGTAGAATATAGTGTGGACGTACGAAAAGATTCAATCCGGTAATAAGTCCGGCAGCCAGAAGTACATATGGTTTTCCCCGGGATTCTTTCCCTTTTGTTATAAGATAAAGAGAGAGAATTATCAACAACTGAGATAACGGTTCAGAGTAGCATGAAACTGCATAAAACCAGTTAAGCGTGGCAAATGCCATTATAAAAACGAAAATCAGCGTATGATTTCTGTCATAAAATCGTCTTATGAGTAAATAGAAGAATAAAATCGAAAACAAGACAATCACAACGTTGGCAATATACCCCCCCATGGTACCGAATAATGCAATAAACGGCGCTGCTGCAAGCGGATATCCCAACGGATATGCGCGTTCATACGAATCTTTTTCATATAATCTGCCATTCAGAATATTTTGGGCAATGGAGTAATAATTATATTCATCCGTTCTGAACGGTGGATAATAAGTATCATACCCGGGAATTATATCTGCATCACGCGTCGTTACAGGCAAAGCAGGAAATAGTACAATCAGGGAGACAGAGTAAACAAGAGCAATTATGATAAATACACCGGGAATAATATAATTGCAGTGTTTACCCCTGGAGGTTTTTTCCGATTTAAAAATTTTTTTCTTAGAATCTTTTCCCAAAAAATTCTCCCGGCAATTTTAAAAAATAATGCTTAAAAAAACATTACATCGATACATTACCCGATATGTCCATTTCCACTACTGAGTAATAACATACAAATTATACTAAACCCTGGTCAAGCATACTGTCCGCAACCTTTTTGAATCCGGCAATATTTGCGCCTTTAAAATAATTACAGAAGCCACCGTCACTGCCATAAGTGAGGCACTGTTTATGAATATCAGACATAATAATTTGCAAGCGTTCATCAACCTCTTTCCTGGTCCATGACATTCTCATGCTGTTCTGCGCCATTTCAAGACCGGAAACCGCAACACCTCCTGCATTCGCCGCTTTACCGGGGGCATGCAAAACCTTGTTATCAAGAAAAACCTGTATCGCTTCGGGTGTACACGGCATATTTGCACCTTCAGATACAAGCACAACACCGTTATTGACCATGTTTTGAGCATCTTTGGCATTAATTTCATTCTGCGTGGCGCTCGGGAAAGCGCAATCGGCTTTAATGTTCCATAACGGATTGTGGTCATCGCCAAGATCATACTCTGTATATTTTGCAGAATTGTATTTTTCGGCGTATTCTTTAATTCTGCCTCTCCTGATGTTTTTAAGTTCCATCACATAGGCTAACTTCTCAGAATCGATTCCGGCCGGGTCGTATATGAAACCATTGGAATCAGAAAGACACACGACTTTTCCACCCAAGGTATTGATTTTTTCGACCGTATACTGGGCTACATTTCCCGAACCGGAAACAAGACATATTTTACCATCGAGATTTTGCCCGCGTGTATTCAACATTTCCTGAGCAAAATATGTTGCACCGTATCCGGTAGCTTCCGGTCTGATGAGCGATCCTCCCCAATTGAGTTTCTTACCGGTTAATACTCCGGTAAACTCATTACGAACTCGTTTATACTGGCCAAATAAAAAACCGATTTCCCTCGCACCGACTCCTATGTCACCTGCTGGTACATCAGTATCAGATCCGATATGGCGGCTGAGTTCGAGCATAAAACTCTGACAGAATCTCATTACCTCATTGTCGCTTTTACCTTTCGGATCAAAATCGGCTCCTCCTTTGCCTCCGCCCATGAGCAGGCCAGTCAGTGCGTTCTTGAAGATTTGCTCAAATCCAAGAAATTTGATGATACTTAAATTTACGGATGGATGAAAGCGCAGGCCTCCTTTGATAGGTCCAAGCGAACTGTTGAATTGAACCCGGAAACCCCGATTAACCTGTACATTACCCTCATCATCTTCCCACGGAACACGGAAAATTATCACACGTTCCGGTTCGACCATCCGCTGAAATATCCCGGCTTTGTCATATTGAGGATTATTGTTGTAGAATTCGCTGACATCCTGTACAACCTCTTTTACCGCCTGAAGGAATTCTTTTTGATTCGGATCGCGAGAAATGATTTTTTGAACAAGTAAATCCATCAGATCCTCCTGATACACACTGTTTGATTGAAATTCAGTTATAATAACATAAGTTGCATAACCTAAAATATACCGATTTATTACCGAGTGGTTAACCAAAATACGCAATTGGTAAGAAATTAATTACCTGAGTATTGTCACGTGGAATAAATATCGTGGTTATCTGTACGTCAACTCTTTGGTAACTGTGCGAAAATATAACAAATCAGATAAAATTTCAAGTTAATTCTCTTATGCAATGTTTTATAATCTGCAAATACGCATTAAAAATATTTGAATTTGTACAGTCTTTTTCTTTATTAACGGTATAATTAAATATTGTATGATTATGAGTCCAAAACCTGGCGTATTTTTCTAAGAAGCGTAGATGGTGAGAAAGGTTTTTGAATAAACAAGATTCCTGAATCAAGAAGTCCGTGATGGACAATGGTGTTGTCAGTGTATCCTGACATATATATTATCTTGATGTTTTGTCGAGAAGCAAGCAGTTGTGTGGCAAGTTCCCGACCGCTCATAAGTGGCATAACAACGTCAGTAAGTACCAAATGAATTATATTTTTATACTTTTCTGCTATAACAAGCGCTTCTTCCCCGTTTGCTGCTGTTATAATATTATAACCGGATGAATCAAGAATTTGTTCTGTCAGTTTTCTGATAGTTTCATCATCCTCTACAATCAAAATGGTTTCCGATCCCCCGTGGATATCGTCCCGTTCTTGTATTGAATAACGATCAATTGCACCTTCTCCATAAAATGGTATGTTGACAATAAAAGTAGAGCCTTTGCCGGGTTCGCTATACACCCTTATACTGCCATTATTTTGTTTCATAATGCCATAACATGTTGAAAGCCCCAA
Organism: Candidatus Latescibacterota bacterium; assembly: GCA_016927495.1. GTDB lineage: Bacteria > Latescibacterota > Latescibacteria > Latescibacterales > Latescibacteraceae > JAFGMP01. Next base: position 27,109 of record JAFGMP010000059.1, read on the forward strand.
TCCTGTTCCCTTGCCCTTATCCTTAGTAGTGAAGAAAGGCTCAAAAAGATTCGCTTTCACATGTTCATCCATTCCTGTTCCGGTATCACTAACAGATATCGTTACGAATTCTCCGGATGAGACATCCGGATGAAATTTCACAAAGTCATCATCAAACAATACCTCTGAAGTCTCAATAATGATTTTCCCTCCGGCAGGCATAGCATCACGCGTGTTCACGATAAGATTGGTGAGCACCTGTTCTATTTGTCCCGGATCAATTTTAATAGTATGAATAGATTCGTCGAGAATTGTTACAAGTTCGATATCTTCACCGATAAGACGCCGAAACAATTTATCCATTTGAATAATGACATCATTGATATTTAATTCAATTGGTTCGATAATCTGTTTTCGGGAAAAAGCAAGAAGTTGTCGTGTAAGACTGGCGCCTCGTTCTCCAGCGTTTCGAATGTCAGCGATTAACTCATTGATTGTCTCTTCCGATAATCCAGATGACGATGCCATTTCAACGGATAAGTTAATAATGGTCAAGAGATTGTTGAAATCATGCGCAACGCCTCCGGCAAGTCGTCCTATGGACTCCATCTTCTGAGCTTGTATGAATTGAGCTTCAAGTCGTTTTCGTTCGGTGATATCTTCCGCTACACCGCTAAAACGAACAGTTTTGCCCGAATTATCTTGAATCGGATATGCATGGGACCGAATCCATATTTCAGTACCATCAGCTCGTTTCAGGCGATAATCCTGATGTATTGGTTTATTGTTTTTATAGAGTTCTCTCGATGCACGAATAAACTGTTCAGCATCTTCAGGATGTATTTTGGTAATAAATTCTGATCCATTCTTTAATAATAATTCGTTTGAATAACCGGTAATTGACTCGAAACTTCGATTTACATACAGGATTTCCCCCGTCTCTCGATCTCTTAGCCATACTATCTCCCGAATATTATCTACCAATTGATGTAAACGGTTTTCGCTTTCACGGAGAGCATCTTCCGCAGTCTTACGTTCGGTAATATCATATGAACTGCTGATAAATCCCAGACAGATTCCTTGGGAGTCGAAATAAGGTGAAATTGCATGGAGAAGCCATCGGTATTCTCCACTGTGATTTTTCTGGCGATATTCAAAGGAATCACTTTTTTTATTATTAATTACATCAATATGTAATCTTAGTATTCGTTCTCTATCATCAGGGTGTAGAGATTCAATCCATCCGCCATCTCGCTCTTTTCCAAAAGTGCTTCCTCTGAATTCGATGTATGTGCGATTTAAAAATACAGCATTACCCTCGGCATCTGAAACACCAATCATTACGGGAGAGTTATCAGCCATGTTTCGGAATCGTTCTTCGCTCTCTCGCAGGGCATTTTCGATTTTTTTCCGTTCGGTAATGTTTCTTGCAATGATAACTATACCACAGACGGCACTGTTATTCAGCATATTTTGTCCCAATGCTTCAAGAAAAATCCATTCGCCATCAGCCCTCTTGATCCTGAATTCAGAAGGAATTCCTGGATTCACGGATTGAATGACTTCATCCAAATCATGTACTATCCGATCACGATCTTCGGTATGAATCAAATTGAAGGGTGACTGCCCGATGAAATAACCGCCGGGATATCCAAGTATCCGTTCAACAGAAGGGGATTCATATATGAGTATACTGTGTTTATCCAAAACAAAAATCATATCCGAAGATCCCTGAATCATCGAACGGAATCGCTCTTCGCTCTCACGCAAGTTTTTTTCTGTTTTTTCCCGTTCGCTGATATCCCGCGCAATAAGAACAACACCGCGAACAGCATGATTATCAAGTAAATTTTGTGCCAATGCCTCCACATAAATCCATTCACCATCAGCTCGTTTAACACGGAATTTTGTAGGAATAGCTCTTGATTTATTTTGCAAAACTTCATTGAATCGTTGTTCGCAGAAAACTCGATCCTCGGGATGTACCATTGGGAATGGTGATTTCCCTAGATAATACCCGGAGTGGTAACCAAGAATACGGTGTACAGAAGGGGATTCATAGGTGAAAATACTATTACTGTCAAGAACAAATATCATATCCTCCAAACCCTGGACCAATGAGCGAAACCGTTCTTCGCTTTCACGCAACGCTTCTTCCGCTTGTTTTTTTTGTGTGATATCACGAGCTATCCCCTGAGTTCCTTGCCATTTTATTTCTTTTGTGGAATTTATCGAATAAAGACCTTCAGCAACCAAAAGAAACGTCGGAGCAGGAACGTTTTTTGTCTCGAAATAAAGTTCGTCTCGGTCGGCGGAAAAAATTTTGACCTCAATGTTTTTTGTACTTTGTTCGCCGGTTCGACGCTCACTAAGATGTTGCCTTACTTCGTTGTGATATTGCTTGTCGATATAATTGAAAATGCTGGTGCCAATAAGTGATTCGGGATTATAGCCATAATTCACAACAGCGTTATTGATGTAGGTTATCACACCTTCTGGATCAAGTTGATAAATTATATCAGGTGTGTTGTTAACTATAGCATTAAGTTTTTGTTCGGAACTGAAAAGTTCTGCTTCTATCTTTTTTCGTTCGGTAATGTCTCGAACTATTGCGAATAGTCGATATCCTGAGGAGATGGGTAAGAGACAGAGTGACACTTCAGCATAAAAAAGTGTGCTATTTGCTCGTATATGAAGCCATTCGAAAAACTGATTTGCTCCATTCATAACTTTCAATACCAATTCCATCGCTAATTTGCGTGATTCTTCACCACTTGGCTGCAACGTCGGTGACAGTTCGAAAATATGTTTACCTACCAATTCTGATTTGTTATATCCAAACATAGTTGATGTTTTATCATTACAATCAGCAATTTGAGTTTTGTCCAAGATGAATATAGCATCAAGTGCAGAATCGAAAATACGATGGTATTTATCTTCGCTTTCACTGAGTATTTGCGAATCCTTTTCCAACTCGATTATTCTATTTTGTAGCGATTCAATTTTTTGAAGTAATTCTTTATTTTTTGTTTTAGTAGTCATATTCAGTTCTCCAGATGAAAATTCTGATGATGTATCTATGATAATAATACAATTATTTTGATGTCAGACTACCATAAATACAAGCTAAGGGGTTTCCCCCTTTTGTTTTACCAGAAACCAAAACACTAAAAAATTCGGATTCTCTCAAATTAATCCGTAAAACAATACTAATAAATAAAAAAACTTTTTTGTTTAACTTGTCAAGACCATTCTTTAATTACTATGATTTTAAGAAATACTCAATGATAATCGAATATTATTTATTATTTGATGTAAATTATTTGCTGCTGTAAGATATCTTTTTTCTAAATCGTAATTAACATTCTATTGGTGTTTTTTTCCCATG
>JAFGMP010000456.1 GCA_016927495.1 Candidatus Latescibacterota bacterium
ATCGCCAAGGACTTTACCATCCTCCGAGTATGATTCGGGCCAGTGGTCTGTACCTTTCGGCTGATGCTTCATTATGAATTCAATACCTTTTTTGGATATATCGAGATAGCGGTCTTTTTTGTCGAGGTGGTTATAAAGGAAGGAGTAGCACCAGATACCTCTTCCCATATACGATGAATTTGTATGGGTATTGGCATGGGAACCGTCATTCCCCGTTGTGGCGTAATAACATCCGCGATCAAGATTAATAACATATTTGTCATGGAAAGGTATATAATCCTCAAAAAGGTCATATTCGTATTGGGCGAGAACTTCCTGAATGGTCATACTGCCGATATTTCCTATTTCACGTGAGGAAGTCGCTGCCGTACCGGTTTTATCCCGAGGTGTGGAACACCCACCTGCACCTGCAAATAACGCAGCGGTTCCGAGTGAATTTCCGATAAAATTTCTCCTTTTCATAGCGTCTCCTCTTTCAAAATTGTCCCGTACCATCAGTAAACAATCTCACCGTACAATTCGATAATCCATAAAAATTACTATAATAATCTTATATACCATATTGACTGTTCAATCACAACCCGAAAAAATGATATTATATCGGAAAGTATGGTTATAACTCAGGAATCTTTGTTAACGGAATTATTTATTTTTTCTTTTGCAGGTTTTACGGGATTATGTATGTTATGTGGTGTAATAATATATGTCCTCAAACGCAATTGGAGCGAATTCTATAATCTTGAACGTAGCCTGCGAGAACTTATCGAGGTTTTACCCGGTCAATCCAATCTGCGATAATTCGGTGTAATACTCTAAAGTATCTGAAGGTCATTGAAAATCCCGGTGGATTATTCCGTTATATGAATTAAACCGACAAGGAGGTATTGTATGCTCAATTTTACCTATTTCAATCCTGTAAATATCGTTTTCGGAAAGGGACAGATAACCTCACTCGCCAACCTTATTTCGGCTGATGATATGATTTTGATGACTTACGGCGGCGGATCAATTAAAAAAAATGGCTTGTACGAGCGGGTAAAAAAAGCGCTAAAAAAGCACAACATGCTTGAATTCGGTGGTATTGAGCCAAATCCGAAATTTGAGACGCTCATGAAAGCTGTCGATATAGCCCGTACCGAAAAAATAACGTTTCTGCTTTCTGTCGGTGGTGGATCTGTGCTGGACGGCACCAAATTCATTGCCGCAGCCATTCATTTCGCCAAAGGGAATGAATGGGACATTTTATCAAAACAAGCACCTATAGAAAAAACCGTTCCTATCGGAAGTGTCATTACCTTGCCCGCGACCGGATCCGAGATGAACTGCGGTGCTGTGATCTCACGGAATTCAAGTGCTGAAAAGCTTGTGTTTATGAATCCGCAAGTTTATCCTAAATTCTCGATTCTCGATCCGGAAACAACGTTTTCACTCCCCAAAAAACAGACTGCCAACGGTATTGTCGACGCTTTTGTTCATGTGACAGAACAATATCTGACCTATCCCGTTAATGCACCGTTACAGGACCGGCAGGCCGAAGCAATACTCCTTACACTTATTGAAGAAGGTCCGAAAGTTCTTGATAACCCTGAAGATTATGATGTCCGGGCAAATCTCATGTGGTGTGCAACACAGGCGCTGAACGGTAATATTGCCTGCGGTGTCCCTCAGGATTGGGCAACGCATATGATAGGCCATGAGGTTACTGCTCTTTACGGTCTCTACCACGCCCAAACTCTTGCGGTTATTCTTCCGGCAATGATGCAGCATCAGCGCAACCGTAAATCGGAAAAGCTGGTGCAATACGCCGAATGTGTTTGGGGAATCACCGAAAACGATCAAAATCGGAAAATAAATAGCGCCATAGAAAAAACTATCGGATTTTTCAACTCTCTCGGTGTACCTACATCATTCAAAGATTACGGAATCGGAATGGATGGATTGAATAGTATCGGCAGCCGTATCGAATCAAGAGGCATGTTATTGGGAGAACACCATGATATCGGTAAAAAAGAGATTACCGAGATTCTGGAATTATGTGTATAATCGGTTGAGCAAAAAAATGATACTCGCTTAAAAAACATTTTTTCCCGATGCAAGAAAATTACACCTGTTTTCCCGTTGGGGCAGACCTTTGCGTCTGCCCTGATCAGCATTTCTCCGAAGTGTCCCATTTTATTTATAATTCACGGACAATTTTAACTTGATATCTTAATAAACCTGATTGTTTCCCTTGACACCGGTTATACTTGCTTTATAAATCGCAGATTGAAATTTCCTATTATATTTTATTCCTTCCTATCATCAGTGATTTCTGAATATTACTTCCATCAGGGTTGTATAGCTTGATGTACCCTTAGGCCCTTTTATTGTAAGCATAACCGTAAAAGCTCCTAAATATCCCGGCTTTTCATAGGTATGTACCGGATTTTGTTCGTTTGACACTGTACCATCACCAAAATCCCATAACCATGAAGTAATCGAACCTCGTGAAGTATCTTTAAATGAAACAACCCTACGCGCATTATCAAGAATGTCAAACGTATAGCAAGCATCGAGCGTATCAACAAATCTGTCTTCAAGAGGCATCAGCCTGAACGGACGCAAATATGACGCATCGTGTACCTGCATAACATTATGGGATAATGACGGCAGAGCATGCCTTTTCCCCGGTCCGTCCCAATCGGCGATCAACCAGGAAAGCCCGATCAGTGAATTTTCTTCAAGCTGACAAACTGTGGAAGACTCGGGGCCATCGAAAGATGCTAAATCATATGGGGTAATCCAGCATTCCATAATGAGCCTGCCGCTTTCACCGTGCTTAAAATCATAGGAGTACGCACAGTTCATATAGGGAAACTTATTAAGCCATGCAGGGCAATTCCATACCATCGCCCAGCTTTTATCGACAGCGGGTGTACAGATATGAAAATTCTGAGCATGGGAATTTTCCTGCAGATTAGTGAGACCGTTTAAATCGGGTGCATTGAAATCCTTGTAGATAAAATCTCCACCGGACAAGTCGGTGTCTACAGTAATCTCGAACATATCATTATGAAGTCCCGGGTTTTCAAAATCCCAGTAATTATCATAGGCCTCATAAAGGAAATAGAGGCGGTTCAGTCCGTTTACCCAACCAACACGAACGGTTACATCGCAATCTGCCGGATCGACTTTTATATTCCGCTCATTTTCCACATCCAGCAGCATGTCGGTTCCATATTTATAGTTTTCAGGTACAATTTCCCAGTCTGAGATATCACCATCAATCCGGGGAATTTTATCAATTGGAAACTGGTATACTTTCAAAGCAGTATCAGTAAATACCAGCGCAGATACTTCCGGTGGTATCAATCCGGCAAATATGAGCAGAAATAAAACACTTATACCCTTATACTCACTATTAGATGACATGACGAAACGCATATAATTCATACTCCATCTTTGTATTACATCGTTATTATAATTTCGCTTAACGCTTTGAATATAATCAATAATATGATATAATACATAGATTCTGCAAATAACTAAAAGAATTTCGCAACATCATATACTACATTTTTTGTTTTCTGCGGAGGTTAACGTATATGAAACACCTGTCATGCGTACTTTTTTCAACGTTCCTGTTTGCACTTTTATATTGTTTGTTTTCCGGTTCACTTTATTCGCAGGTTGGTATTTTTTCAAAAGAGGATTTGATCGAATACACCAGGGAGTGGAAAGGTGAACGTTTTCCTGACGGTCGCCCGAAAGTTCCGGACGACATTCTCGAACGCATGAAAAACGTAACCATTACGCAGGCATGGGGAGTAATTCGCGGCGATGGTTATAATTTTCAATATGAAGGCGACTGGAAATGCACGCATCCGGGGCAAACACTTGTGGGAAGAGCTGTCACCGCGGGATACATGCCGCGTCGCCGTGTGATTCGCGGAATCATGGATGAAAAAGGCAAGGAAGATGGCCGTATCGGTGACCAGATTTCATGGCCTATCGATATTCTTGTCAAAGGCGATGTATATGTGGCCGATGTGTACGGATTAATCGAGAACGGCCCGATAATCGGTGACAATCTCGCCACAGCAATATATGCCAATTCCGGCAACGGTGTGGTGTTCGACGGCTCCGTTCGCGACCTCGAAGGTATCGAAGAAATACAGGGATTTACTTCATTTGTCCGGGGCTGGCACCCGACATTTTCATCTCCCGATATTATGTTGATGACACTGAACGGTCCGATACGGATCGGTCATGCAACGGTGATGCCGGGCGACGTAGTGCTGGGAAAACGTGAGGGGGTCATCTTTATTCCACCTCATCTTGCAGAAAAAGTGGTCACAACCTCGGAAATAATCCGACTCCGTGACAGTTTCGGTAAACAGCGACTGAGCGAGGGCAAATATACACCGGGGCAAATCGACCGGCGCTGGACTGATGATATAGAGCGTGATTTTTCACAGTGGCTCGAAGATCATATGGATAAATTGCCGGTTCCAAAGGGTACGATTCAGGATTATCTGAAAACACGAACGTGGTAAAATCGAAAACAACACTTTTTACAAAATATGAGGTGCAATAATGGTTAAAATCAAACAAACTCGTCGTGGTTTCATATCCACAGGTGCAGCAGCAGGAACAGCTTCGCTTTTGTCAACAGGTAGTGCAATTGCTGCCTCCAAATCGGGAGATACGCAGTCGAAAAAAATCAAAGTCGGCGTCATGGGTGTCGGAAGAGGTTCGTTTATGAGCTATTCATGGGCTGATATTATCGCAGCTGACATCCCGAAAACCGAAGAGACCCGTCACCCCAGTTTCGGTACACCTTTCCTGAACATGGATATCACTCATGTATGGGATCAGAGTAATGAGGCCGCTCATAAATTTGCAGACCCGCTTGGAGTAAAAGTGGTGGATCGTTACGATGATATGGTTGGTAAAGTGGATGGGCTTATTCAGGCAGGATTTAATGAAGTGCCCTGGCAGCACCGGCTTGCCATGCCCTATATCGAGGCGGGAATTCCCACATATCTCAGCAGGCCATTCGCATTTTCGCTCAAAGCACTCGATGAGGTGATTGAGGCTGCAGCGAAACATAATACACCGCTTATGGCCACCGATATGGGTGAGCATTTTTATGAAATCGAACCGTTAAAAGAACGTATGAAAGGCATCGGGCGAATTAACGGCGTATACGGGACAGTCTGGGCACGGGATTTTCCTATGCACTTCCATATGCAGTTCACGACACTATGCATATTTGGTTATGATGTCCTGGAGGTATCCGTGCTGACCGACAAAGTAATGCGTAATTCATATCTTCAGGAAACCTACATCTTCAAAGGGTGGGAGGAACAACCGTCATTTCCCTGCGCCATTCATGGTGCTCCGAGCAGGGATTTTTACTCGATTACGATTATGGGAGCAGATGATAACCTTCATACCGAGCGCATGTTTACACCAAACTGGCGTGATGAACTACTTTTCAACCAGTCCAACCAGATAATTGCAATGCAGCGGACGTTTGAAGGGAATCAGTTCCAGCCGTTGGATGTCATTCGTAAGAAAACGGAAATTTTTCTTACCGGATTCTACTCACATATCGAGCGCGGAGGAGCGCCGGTGAAAGTGGGCACGGTACCTGTCGACTGGCAAGCCCCGTTTTCCGAACCGGAATGGATCAACGAGTCGGTTTTCAGATGAAATGATGAGTTAAAAAAAAAGTGATTATTAGCCACGGATAAGCACAGATGAACACAGATAAAATATTGAATGACATCGAAATTTATTAATCCTTGTCAATCAGTACAATCTGCATAAATCAGCGTTCTATTCGTTTATGAACATCCGGGATTTCTGTATCTGTTTATGTTATTACCACGGCTGTTTATAGGACGGTGTATTCACATAACGCCGGGTACCGATATCAAGGCTAATCGAGGTCGCTGGTGGCAGTTCGACCAGAAAATATTTATTGTCGATTCTAAGTGATTTGTATTCCGGATTCTTATCGCCATTGCTTTCTGCTGAGTACTCGGCATATATTGCTTCGGTAAATTCGTGCTCGCCATATGCTCCGGCCTGAATGATTACAGCGTGGCTTTCCAATGCGCTCGTATTAACAAGCTGTAAGACTGTCCTGTCTGCAGTGAGTTTTTCTACAAGGGCAGCAACGCCTTCCGGTAATCCCGGGTGTTTTTTATCGGCATCATAATACCGTACCCGTACCTGAAGCAGACCGCCGTTATATATTGCTTGTGGTCCCCCCATTGTAAGAAACACCAATCCTTTTGTTACTACCGGATTCAGTCCGGCAAGCTCCTCGCTGATTAGCCCCGGATATGAATAAATATCTTCTATACTACGGCTCACAGTAATACGGCGCAACATCTCACGGTAGTTTGCTTCGAGGATTTTTTCGGGGAAATCGGGATTTCTTCCGGCCAGAAAAAGTTGTCTCGGTGCTTCGTTAAGTTCCTCCTGCTCCATGTGCTCATCACCGATATCACCGTTACTGACAACCTGCGTGAAATCCATCGGTTCACCGTTCGATTCCCACCGGAACGTTCTCCAGCCTGTCATCGGCAGTTCGAAATCGTTATACCCTTTATATGGGCGAGGCCCGTATTTAAAACCGCCTAACACTGTCTCAATTCGTTTCCAGTCATCGGGAGCTATTGACATATTATACAGATGGCTCAACTCACGAATCTCAAGAGGCCGGTAATCATACCAACCGTCAGAACCATACCTGTACGGAAACACCAGTTGTTTATCGACTCGTTTTGAGTTGTCGAAAAGCACATCGATCTGCGATCTGAGCAGCGACAGGTATTTCGAATCACCGGTAACGAGGTATGCCGTTTCTGCCGCCGAGGTCAAAGCACCGAAAATCATATGCTGGGAATACCGTGCACTCCAGCCAAAATGGCCGCCCCACCATTGGCCGTCACGGTACTCGCCTATTTTTCCGGTCAATCCTATATTGTCGGGTAAAATACCGTTGTTGTCCTCTATTCTCTGAAGCCATGCATCCACATACCCGATGATCCAGTCTTTATACTTTTCTTCCCCGGTGTACAGATACGCGTTTGCTATGAGTGCACATGCATTCAGCGATATCGGTGTATCTCCCCTCGTTACGACTTCATTATAGAGTTTGTTTATTTCTTCAGCTTTTTCGGGATCTTTTTCCCAGCCGGGTTCGAGGTATTCTTTAATTATCGGATAAAGACTCGCATGGCCATAATTGAGCATATATTCCGCGTGACGTTTTGTCTCGATCCACGGGCCGGTAGATCCGGTCAGGGGTGATTTCATAATTTTAAACTCAGGATCGTAATTTTGTGCCAGCGGATCATCCCCCATATACATTGCCGCAAACCGTTTTGCACGGTCTATATTCTCGGGAATCTGAGGGTCGGCAAGCCCAAAATAATAGAAATATTTGTAGCTTTCGGAGTTATGAAACCAGTCATAGTTCATCACAAATTCTCTGTCGACCCGTTTACTTTTCCCATAGGTTAGCTGACGGGTGATGGCATTCCACTGCTGAAAGCTCAATTCGAATAATTCTTCATTACCCCCAATGATATAAAACAGCGGCCAGTTTCCAAAAACCTCATACATGTCGTCAGGCTTTCCTATTGTGGGCATTCTTCCGCCGCGGTCGGCGTATTTATTCAGAAACTCGGGAGCAGCCTCATTCATGGTATCGATCAGATGCCGTTCCATAATCGCCCATCCTGGGGGTGCTGATTTTTGGGTTGCCGTAATTTTAATTATGTCAGACGGCATACCATGTTCTACGGCAAAACAACCGGGATTGACAGGAATACAAGCTCTTACAAGTATAACTGAAAGTAATAAACCAGCAGATTTATACCTCATTAAAAGATTCTCCTTAATACTTACTTAATTTGTGTGCCATGGGAAAGCATATGACGGCTGATTTACAAACCTTTGGGTACCGATATTCAGGGTAATCGTCGTTGCCGGCGGAAGCTCGACGATGAAGTATTTCCCGTTGACTGCAACCGATTCTTCCATTATGCTGTCTTCCGATTGTTTTTTAAAAGTTACATTGGTAAATGTATGTTCGCCATAAGCACCGGCCTGCACAATCATCCTGTGAGTATCAAACACGTTTGTATTTACCAGTCGCACAACACATCTGTCAGATTCGAGTCTTTCGACAAGCGCAGCAACATCTTCGGATAATCCCGGACGAACATGGTCCAGGTCGAAATACCGAACCCGTGCCATCAGCAAACCACCGTTAAAGCAGGTATAGGGCGCTCCCATGGTCATTTGTGCGAGGCCATTGGTGAATACGGGATTCTGGGTAAGCATGGTCTGGCTTCTCCATTCATGCTCGTAGGTGTCACTTTTCAGCCGGTCGATATTCCGAATCACCTGTTCGAGTTCGGCTTTCATGATGTTGACCGGCCAATCAGGATTTGTGCCGCCGAGAAAACTTACATGGGGTGCTTCATTTCGGCGTTGCTGATTACCGCGAAGATCATTCAGTACCTTGTTCCAGTCGAATAACGTCCCGTCATGAAACCATTCCTCAGCTCCTGGTTCCGGAGGATCGGGTGAATCGGCATAAGCATACGCCCATGGCCCGTGTTTTTTACCCTTGCGAATTCGCTCCAGACGTTCCCAGTCACCGGTATCCATCGATGCTTTCCATAAATGACTGAGGATGTAGGGTCCCAAAGGGTGATAATCATACCAGCCATCCGGCCCGACTTTATAGGGCACCAGTAAATCTCCGTCACGGACTATGGCTTTATCGAGCAGCATATCCACCTGCGACCTGAGAAATCCGAGGTAATTTGGGTCGCTGCTGATCACATAAGCGCATTCGGAAGCGGTTATGAGCGAGTTGAATATCATCTCGACGGAATACCGTCCGCTCCAGCCGAAGAATCCACCCCACCACTGTCCTTCCCTGTTCTCTCCGATCTTCCCGGCCAGCCCGATATTATCAGGAATTACCCCATTATTTTCATGGATTCGTTTCATCCAGGCATCCACATAATTCAGCAACCAGGTTTTATATTTTTCATCTCCTGTCAGAATATACGCATGGCTGACCAACCCGGTGATTGCAAGATTCATGGGCACATCGCCGGAGATTACAATCCTGTTGTAAAGCTGCTGAATCTCCTCATGCCGTTTCTCATCTTTTTCCCAGCCGGGTTCGAGTGATTTCACAATCGGATAAAGGCTTGCATGACCGTATATCAGAACATAATCCGCACTGCTCTCGAACGCCGGTCCCGCGCTGCCGGTGATCGGTGAACGGATAATTGTATGTTCCGGGTCGAAATTTTGCGCATCCGGATCCTCGTTCATGTAAAAACCTGCAAACCGCCGTGCCCGGTCAATCTGTTCTGGAATTGTGGGGTCGGCAAGGGCAAAGTACTGGAATCCGACATAGCCCTCGCTGAGATGAAGCATATCATACTGCTTAACGAATTCTTTTCGGACACTGTTTCTTTCATATGTCCACTGCCGTGTGACAGCATTATACCCGTTCAGACTCCATTCGAGGATCTTCTCATCGCCGCCGATGACGTAAAACAGCGGCCAGGTATTGAAGCATTCATAATCGTCATCCAGTTTGCCGTGACGGCGTAATGTGCCTCCGGGATATGCATACTTTTCCAGAAACAGCGGCGCCGCTCTGTTCATAATATCGATCAGGTTACGCTGCATCACAGCCCAGACCGGCGGCGGAGCCTGAAGAGTGGCAGTTATTGTGGGCATATCCGGTAAGTGAAGAGGTTTTTTGTTTCTTTGGTCGGCTTTGGGATTAGTAATGGTAATAAACCATATAAGAATACACAGAAAATCAAATCGCAGACTCATATTGAATACTCTCTATTTTAAGTGCAGTACGAATGTGTAATGCAGGGGCACAAGATATTGTGCCCCTACTCCGATGACACCTTTCGATTACTTAAAAATCTACGCTGCTCTATCTCTCAAGTGGCGGAATTTCCCGTTTCAGCGCCCAGTGTGCAGCCCGCCAATATAATTCGCTGAACTGCGGATGCGACCAGGTACCGCTGGAATGACCGGGAAGCAGCGCAACGACTCTTCCATTGCCCCGTGATATACACCATCCTGCCGTATTGACCAAGCCGTCTTTAGCCCCCTTACACTTAAAGAGCAGTTCAACTTCATTATTCTCTATCACGGTCTGCTGATTTTCCTCATACTCCAGTTCGAAATCAGAGAAGCCCTGTGTAATGGGATGATTTGGGTTGAAATCAAACAGTTCAATATCCTGCAGCGAGCTTCCTTTCCGGGATTCGCATCCGAGCAGTGCCATAAGCTTTTTCTTATCAGGATTTCGTAATGTGCAGTGAAATGCGATAAATCCCATGCCGCGCACTCTCACATTGCGATCGATAGCGTTCTCCATTTCGGGATTCATGAACATATCCGGTTCGGGACGTTGTTCCACAAGGCCATCGGGACAAAAACCCTGAGGATCATGGGTGCCGATACGGGTCATCATTATCAGATCGGCTTTTGCGAAAACATCCGGTGTAAGAAAGCGGCTTGCCTGCACGAAAAACATGCGGCATTTCATAGCGGCAAACGTGCGACGAATATAGCGTTCCTGCGCGACACCGTTATGAACATAGTCGCCCCCAAAATAGATAATTCTGGTTTCACCCGGCTGTTTCGGTTCTCCAAGCGCCTCAATCGAAGGAAATACTGCGGCAGCAGCAGCTATTCCGGTTTTAAGCACATTACGTCGTGTGTGAGTCTGTTGCGTACCCATGTATTATTACCCATGTTCCGATAATATTTTGCTTACTTAATAAGAAATACTGAACAGATATATTAATAATGAGTCGAGCAGAGACTATCAAGCAGAATATTTAATACTTTGAAAAATTTGGGTGTCAGAAGGGGGAAAAATATATACTCAGCCGTAAATCTTGACTTAAAATGACAGATTACATGATGATTTATAACACAATATACCATACATTTATGTATCAGCTATGTTTTAGAATATAACCTGTAGTTACCGATATATTTATAAGCAGAAATCAGTGTTTCAAACGTATTTAACGAGTGATCCTCCGATAAAGCAATAATACATAAAGCTGATGTATCCCCATTCGGCCATTTCATAGTCGCTATTCAAAATCGCGAATCCAAAGAACAGGTCATCGCCGTTATACTCGGCAATGTACCAGTCGGAGCCGCCGAGAAAGAAGTGAAGATAGATTAGCTTCTCCTCTGTCGGGATGTGTTCGGTATCATACAGCCGGGGTATCGAGTCAAGATGTTCTTGAGAGGGCGTGTTCCACATGGGTACTACCTTTCGTGAAAAAATGTATTGCGTTTTCAAAAGAGCATGTATTTATTATATCATCATATAACAGATTTTACAGTGCACCAAAAACC
>JAFGMP010000457.1 GCA_016927495.1 Candidatus Latescibacterota bacterium
GACACGATTTTCAGCGCTGACAAGCCTGTGTCCGTGACTTTCAGGTATAAACGTCTGAAATATACAGCATCAACAAAAACATCTATTGCAGTCAAGGTTGAAACAAAACCTCAATCTGTAACCTATAACGGCGAGAAAATAAAAAACTGGAAATACGACAGGTTGAAAGGTCTTATTATGCAGCTTGATGAGGGATCGGGTGAAATAGTAATCGAATAGAATTTTACGGTTTATGACATAAAGACGGACAAAAATTGAAAGTACATTATTTACAGCATGTGGCATTCGAAGGTCCTGCGGGAATGGTAACATGGATTAAGGACAGACATCACGATCTGACCGGAACACTACTTTTCTGCGGTGGAATCCTGCCATCACCCGATGATTTTGATATGCTTGCAGTACTCGGTGGCCCAATGGGTGTTAGCGATGAAGACAGATATCCCTGGCTCGTTCCTGAAAAACACTTCATAGAGAAAACAGTTTCGAAAAATAAAATTGTACTCGGTATATGTCTCGGAGCGCAGCTTATTGCTCAGGTTCTGGGTGCATCGGTTTACCCGAATGATGTCCCCGAGATGGGATGGTACCCGGTATCTTTGACAGGCGATGGTAAAAAGTCACCAATATTCAGTTCGTTACCGGGACAATTTATTGCATTTCACTGGCACAATGATACGTTTTCAATTCCACCGGGTTCTACTATAACGGCGAAAACGGGCAGTTGTGTTAATCAGGCATTTGAATATAACAAAAGTACGTTTGGGCTACAATTTCATCTTGAATCAACAAAAGAAAGCGTCGGGGGATTGGTAGAAAATTGCAAGGATGATATTGTTCCGGGGCCGTTCGTTCAAAAACCGGAAATAATGATATTGTCGGAATCAAATTTCAAAATGATAAATACATATATGATAACTTTTCTCGATTCGATAATAAAAAGCATCTGACATAAATAAAGGATATATTATAAATATTGTTTATACACGATCCGGAACTTTTTTCCGAATATGATTATATTATACGTTAAGCTTGTTTATGATGTATTTACACAATAAGGAAAAAATGCATTTATGAAACATAAAAATGATTTGCACAAATTAATTATTTCGCTCAATGGCCGTAATAAAAAAGCGTTCGACGAACTATCCGGTGATTATAATTTTGACGATTTCACGCTTACGATAGATCAAGTTTCTTTTGATATGTCACGTGATTCAGCGCATATGAGAGCCAGAATTTCCCTCGATAACGCCAAATTTCCCAAAGATGTGTTCAGCACGAGAAGCCGTGAAATCGCGGCGAGGGATTTTCTCATACGCAGTTTCGATACTATGGCAAAAAAAGTAAGGATTTCAGTGCGAAATATCAACGGTGGTCGTATTTTGATAGATAGCCCCTCAAAGGAAATCCTTGAAACAAGCGCGCTTGTTGTTAACGAGCAGTTTATTGAAGTGAGATTTATCGCAGAACTTCTGACCAGAAAAGGTATAGTGGACGCTTCTTTGAATTGTAAACTTCTTGTTGAAAATATTCCTAAAATAATATCAGGCAGCCTTGTATTCAAAAATATCGATACCGAATTGCTTGCCGACTGGATTGAAACATGTGAGGATGCTGATGCTGCCCGTGACCAGCTTGCAACCCGTAAACTTGTTGCATTTATCGCCGATGGAAGTGTTCTGAAAAGAAATCTGCCTTATAAAACGGGTTTAGGAGATCTCAAAACTGTCGAATTCGTTTCTCCTGAAGAGCTTGCCGTTACTCTTGAACTTCCGAATAAAGGCTCTATTCGGGGAATGGGTATACCAAATGGTATAACAGTCATTACCGGGGGCCGGTTTAATGGTAAATCCACACTTCTCAAAACCCTTGAACTTGGTGTATATAACCATATTCCGGGTGACGGCAGGGAATTGATTGTGACTGTCGCCGATGCAGTGGGTATAAAAGCGGAACCGGGGCGATCAATAGAAAAGGTTAACATTTCCGCTTTATTTGGGAATCCCGGTTTCTCTGTTGATTATAAAAGCTTTTCAACAAAAAATGCAACAGCATCCGAATCTTTGGCTGCAAATATTTTTGAAGCCCTTGAAGTAGGTACTTCACTTTTACTGATTGACGAAGACACCGTAACGGCTGACTGTATAGGAAGAGATGCACGGATGCAGGCATTGATTCCCAAAGAGGATGAGCCATCTTCCTCATTGAGAGAAATACTGCCGAAATTGCGTGATAATCTGGGAATATCGGCGGTAATCGTAACGAGCGGATCAGGTGATTTTTTTGATTGTGCCGATACCGTTATAGCAATGAAACATTTCCAACCATACACAGTAACCGCCGAGGCACACCGGATAGCCGAAGAGCATAGCATTAAGAGATATGTGGAAAGCCCGGATATTATTACACTTCCATCCAATCGTTTGCCGCTAACACTTAGTTTCATTGTTAATACTGAGGAAAGTCCGATCCGGCAGCAGCCTCGCGACAAAATGATAATTCGGTATGGTAATGAAATTATCGATGTTCCGTTAACTCAAATTGTCAGTTTTTCTCAGGCACGTGCATTATCAAGGAGTCTTGCGCTTGTGCACCGGCTCAACGATAGTTCGAATTCGCTTCGTGATGTTATCGAGAAGGTGATGAAACGTATCGATGTTGTAGGCCTTGACACCTTATCGAGCCGATTGACCGGTGATCTTGCCATGTTTCGTGCACATGAACTAGCAGCCGTTATTAACAGGATGGAAAACCTTAAGATTAAATAAAAATAAAAAATCTGCTTTTCAAAAATACTATAATTGTATTTAATTATGTGTATGTGCGGTTTCGAAAAAAGTGTATGATGCAAATGTAAGGAAAGGTGATATGATATGTTGAAAAATATATCGATTGTTCTTCTGAGCTTCATGTTATCATTCCTGATATGGGGATGCTCAAAATCGACAGACGAATTAATACAGGATTTGCGCAGTAATAGTTCCCGTGAAAGAACGAAAGCAGGTGTGACCTTGATGGGCAGGCATGGCGACCATGAAACAGTACAAAAACTCATCGATCTTCTTGATGATAAAGACGAAAGAGTGGTTTTTATAGCGATTCAAATTCTTGGGAGCCTTGCCGACACTTCTGCAATAAAACCGCTTGGTGATATGCTCGATCATCCTGATCCGGATTTCAGAGCCAGAGCTTGCTATTCACTCGGAAGTATAGGCCATGAGTCGGCAATACATTATTTGGTAAAAGCTCTTGATGATCCCGACTCGGGAGTACGTCACGATGCGGTGACCGGACTCGGATATATGCCTCATTCATATGTGAGGGAAACCGCGGGTTATATTTACAAAATGTTCAGGGATGAAGCAGACAGTGTAAGAGCCGCTGCTATCCATTCGCTGTATAATTACAGAAATGTCAAAAATTCGGGAATAACCTCTGCTGACATGGCCATAACTTTAAATGATAAAAGCGATCTTGTAAGGTATGTTTCGGTTCAGGCATTAGGTGGAGGATTTGCCGATACTACTACTGCCGGTGATTTTCTCATTGAAATGCTTAAAGATGAAAATAAATATGTTCGTATAGAGACAATCATCAGTCTTCAGAAATTAAAGTATGAGAAAGCAGTGCCGTCTTTAAAGGAAATGTATGATACTGCTACCGTCGATGAAGAATATGCCATTTCGGAAGCAATAAAAATAATAGCTGATGAAACATTTCCACCATCTCTTGAAGACAGTTAAAATATAATATTAAATTACCTGTTTTTTTAGTGTTTAGTGATCGAACATTAAGTATATTTATTTAATTACGCACATGAAACTGAAATAATCACGTAATTAAGTATACGTATTCATAATACTCGAGCAGGCATTAAGACAATATTTCAAAACGGCATCGTTTATGTATCGGAGGGTTAGATGGAAAATTTTTTATCCCGCCGTGATTGTTTAAAACGTATCGGAATAGGTACGGCTCTTATGTTATCTCATACGGGAAATAGTACTTCGGATACAAAAACCGAATCGTCGGGTCTGGCGATTGACCGGTCAGGTGTGGTTTGGGGTGACCGGCCCATGTATCTTCGTGCATACCATCCGCCATATCTTGTGTATTATTATGGGGCAATACGTGAAAAAAAGATAACAAACCGGGCCAGCCTCATTAAATGGAGTTCTCTTGTTAAGCGCGTTGAGGATGAACCGGAACTGGTGATTCGAATTGTAGAGGCTTATGACGATGCATGTGCAGGTTGTCAAAAACTAATACCTGATCCATTGGGAAGCGTTTGGGGTGTCGGTTATTCATGCACCTCATTTAAACAACCTGATGTTGTGAAAGATGTTACCATGGCAAGCAGGAGAATTCTGGGGGAACTGGATCTTTATTACGGATCGGAAATTTTAATGCGTGATCTGGTTTTACGTTTGGAGAAAAAAGTCCCTGTACTTTATGAATATATAGGAGGAAATTCGAATCAGGAATTTTATGAGAAGGGACTGAAATATCTCAAACAGCAGTATTCCGGTTGAATTGGCGTATGTAATTTGTCGTATGCGGCAGTATGAATATTATAAATTTATCAGGTTATTGCTTCCGAAGCAATTTTTTGATATACTTATAACGATCGCGGTTACTACCAAATGTTGATTTATTTACAGGATTAAAAATGATAGACGTAAATCCTCAGATACTTATCGTAGATAACGAATTGGAAATTTGTAATCTTTTTAAAGATTTTTTCGATTTTATGGGCTACAAGTCAGAATACGAAACGAACGGTGAAAAAGTATTAAGTGAATTGGAATTAATGAATTATGATGTATTATTCGTCGATTTGAAACTTGACACAATCAGCGGCCTGGAAATACTAAAAAAATCTAAAAGTATTCATCCTTTATCAGAGGTAATCGTTGTCACAGGTTTCGGAACCGATGAAACCGTATTAAGCGCATTGCATTACGGAGCGTTTTCTTATATTCAAAAACCGATATCGTTTTCTGAAATCAAGATTCAAACCGATATAGCACTCGCTAAAAAAAGATTCAATAAAAAAACAAATAAGATTCGCGATCTCATTATTAAAAATGATCTTTCTCTTATGGAGCATTTCAACAATATAATCAACCTTGACAGATTTTCGAATTTTTTGAATCTAACCATTGACATCGATTCTCTGGCCGATTCGATCTTAAGCGGAATAACGGAAATTATCCCATGTAAATACTCGATGTTTCTTTTCCTCGATGATATAAACAAGGAAATGGTGGTTTTTTCACGTGAACCGATCAATCATTCGGCAATGGTGGCAATTGGTAATAAAATAGCATCTTTTTACGAAAATCTTGTCAATAAAAAACTTGATAAATCATATAATGTTCGTGTATCGCTATCGACAACAATCACTGATGATGAAAATGAATCACAACCTGAATTATTGAGTGTTTTTGCCCCGATTTTAATTGAGAACTCGATACACGGTGTTTTGGGAGTTGCAAATGAAGATGAGATGATACCGGTCGCAGCAATGGATATTCTGCAGTTGATCTCGGTAAGGGCTTCTCATGTTCTAACCAATGCAACATTGCATCGCGACACCAAACTATTGGCTTTAACGGATGGTCTTACCGGTCTTTTGAATCACCGCGCATTTCACCAGAGATTAATAAGTGAATTTGAAAGATACCGCCGGTATGGGTCCCAAATGTCTTTGATCGTGGCCGATTTTGATGATCTGAAAAAAATTAATGATACCTATGGTCATCCGGTGGGAGATGAAATGCTCCGTAGAATCGGAGACATCCTTCGTGAAGCTTCACGAGAAACTGATGTTCTTGCCCGATATGGTGGTGATGAATTTGTCATTTTACTGCCCCAGACCAGTCAAAAGAATGCATGTAACATGGCGGAACGTATAAGAGTGCAGGTTCAGGATTCTGTTTTTCAAATTCAGGGATTTGGAGTCAAATGTACATTAACGATCGGAGTATCGTCAGTTCAGCGGGAAGGTTTAGATTCTCCGGATGATCTCTTTGAAGCTGCCGACAAGGCTCTCTACGAAGCAAAACGTTCAGGTAAAAACCAGATAGCAATAGCGGAATTGCCTGAATAATTCCTGTTGCATACCGTAGTTACAAATTCCATTTTTTTGATGAGTATTGTATAATTCGGTTATTTCGAATTATTTGTATTTTTAAATCGATTATGGAAAAGATGAAAAGGGAGTTTTAACCGTATGGTTTTAAATTTTGTAAACAAAATTAAAGAGTCATTGAAAAAAACACGAGCACAACTTATGGGGTCGTTGAGCAGTTTGTTGCCTTTCGGCGCAACCATAACCGATGATATGCTCGATGAAGTGGAAGAGGCTTTGTATGAGGCGGATCTGGGCGTTCATGCATCGGAGTTTCTTGTTGAAAAACTTAGAGACAGAGCAGGTGAAATCAACTCCGGAAAAACTGACCCTTATACGGTAATGAAAGAATCGATCCTTTCTATAATCGATCATGCAAAGGAAAAGGGTACCCCCACAGAAAAGAGCCGACCCTATATTATTCTTGTTGTCGGTGTTAATGGTGTAGGTAAAACTACGACCATCGGCAAGCTTGCTTTACGTTACAAAAATGAGGGGAGCTCCGTGTTGCTTGCTGCGTGTGATACATTCAGGGCAGCAGCGGTGGATCAATTGGAGATATGGGCAAAACGCGCCAATGCTGAATTTATCAAAGCACAAGAGGGGGCTGATCCTGCATCGGTTGCGTATGATGCGATAATGCGTGCAAAAGCCCGTTCAACCGATGTCGTAATTATCGATACGGCAGGCCGTTTACATACATCCAGAAATCTTATGGAAGAGCTTAAAAAAATTCGAAGGGTTTTGGGCAAATCCGATGAATCTGCACCACATGAAACGCTCCTTGTTCTTGATGCCACTACCGGACAGAATGCGCTGACACAAGCCGATGTTTTCAACCGTGACCTGAATATTAGCGGGATAGTATTAACCAAGCTTGACGGTACTGCGAAAGGTGGAATAGTAATTTCAATCATAGATAAACTGAAAATTCCGATTAAGTTGATAGGAATCGGTGAAGGAGTTGACGATCTCCGTGATTTTGATCCCGAATCCTTTACGGAAGCTTTATTTGCAGGTATGTAAATTACATAAATCCTATCCTTCGATGAATAATAATTTTTTTTTTGATCTTTTAAAACTTGACAGGTAGATAAAAAGTCATTAAATATTGAATTTAATACATAAAATTAGTATTGCTCCCGATAACACGGCATTAAAAAAATTGCCGGGAGGCTAAAATGCTAAACAGCCAGGTACTTCTTTTAAACCAGAATTTCGAACCGCTTACAATTTGTACTGCTAAGCGTGCGATTGTCATGGTTTGGGCGGGCAAGGCTGAAATCATTGAATCGAACGGTCATTACGTTCATACGGTTAGTATGGAATTCAAAGTTCCTTCGATAATCAGGCTTTTGATATATATTCAATCACAACACCGATGGAACATTCAGCTTTCAAAACCGAATATTCTTAAACGTGATCACAGAACCTGTCAGTATTGTGGAACAACTGAGGGATATATGACTGTCGACCATGTTATTCCTAAAAGCCTTGGTGGTAGTGATACTTGGGAGAATCTTGTTTGTGCCTGCTCGGCATGCAACAACCGTAAAGGTGACAGAACACCGGAACAGGCAGGTTTGAAGCTCTTAAAGGAGCCCCAAAAACCACATTACAGAACGTTCCTTTTTTGCAAAAGTCCTCTTGTTAATGTCTGGCTACCCTATTTGAGAATATGATATGCAGGAATATATAAAAAGCCGTATCAATGCGGAAGAAAAAATACAAAGCGCAGATCACATTAAAAAACATACCACATCAGAACCAACCGGTGAATATAGAATAAACCTTTCCGTATTTGAAGGCCCCATCGATCTCCTTTTTTATCTTATAAAAAAGAACGAGCTTGACATACATGAAGTTTCTCTTGCCCAAATAGCGAAAGAATATCTCGAGTATGTGGAACTGATAAAACTGATTGACCTCGAAAAAGCAGGGGATTTTATTGTTATTGCCTCAACCCTTATGAAAATAAAATCCAGAAGCCTGTTTTCCAAACAAGATTCCGAAAGCTTATTGACAGATGAGAACGAGGTCAGACAGGAGTTAATAAAATATCTCCTCGAATATCAGAAACTTGGTGGCGCCGCGGAAAAATTAGCCGAAAAGGAAGCGCTGCGACATGGTATCTATCCCCGGGGCGGTGAAAGAAAAAGAATACTCGACCATGTTACAAGCTCCGGACAGATTTCGGATTATTTGCTGTTCGATCTGCTGACTGCTTTTCGTGATGTACTTGCAACTGCTCCGAAAACCGAGATTCATCAGGTTGAATTACTGAACATAACTTCTGAAATGAAACAGCGGGAAATCATGGATTTGCTTAAACAAAATGGCAAGATAGAGTTTCTTTCTTTGGTGGAAAGACAACCGAGACTTATTATTGTCGTTACATTTATTGCGATGCTTGAACTTATAAAAGCTAAAAAAATCCGGATAAGACAAACAAATCAATTCGGACGGATATTGCTGTATGAGCGTACAGATAACTCAGACACGGATAATTGAAGCTATACTTTTTGCTTCGGATGTTCCCGTGGAGGCCGAAAAACTGGTCATGATAGCCGGTGCGGCTTCTGAACAGGAACTCCTCGATATAGTCGATATATTGAACCGTGAGTATGAACAAGAAGGAAGGGTATTCAGAATTGTCGAGGTCGCAGGGGGATATCAATACGAGACTCTGCCTCAATATGGTCGATTTGTTGAGCAACTTTTCCACACCAGAACAAGGCCAAAGTTATCCCGAGCCTCCCTTGAAACTCTCGCAATCGTATCGTACAAACAACCGATATCACGCGCCGGGATCGAAGCACTCAGAGGAGTGGATTCGGATGCCCCGCTTCGCACGCTCATTAATCGTGATCTTATCGAAATTACCGGCCGCAGCGATGCTGTCGGAAAACCTATGCTGTATGGGACAACTCAGGAATTTCTCCGCTATTTCGGCCTTAAAGATATCAAAGATTTGCCCGGTGCTGATGAACTCGCTTCGATGTTCGATGGCAGTGAAATTGAACAACAATCTCCCGATCAGTTACGTCTTGATGATTCATTGATAAACAATACGGAAGAATCGTGATGAGTAATATGCGGTTGAATCGTTTTATTTCCATGAGCGGCGCTGCTTCGAGACGAAAAGGAGAACTAATCATACGCGATGGACGTATTACCATTAACGGTTTGATTGTTACCGATCCGGCATGTAGTGTGGATCCTGATCACGATACGGTAACGCTTGACGGCAATACACTTACTTGTAACCATGAAAGGCAGTATTTTGTTCTGAATAAACCCATCGGTGTTATCGTTACGAAAAAGGATACGCACGGCAGGACAACAGTGATGAATCTGCTCGGAAAAGATGCTGCAGGAGTGTTTCCTGTCGGACGGCTCGATGCCGACACATCAGGAGTTTTGCTCCTCACCGATGACGGTGGACTGGCGTATAAACTGTCTCATCCGTCGTATCAGGTTGAAAAAATTTACCGGGCAGAGGTGTATGGTAAAGTAACCGCTGAAGATGTAGCACAATTACGGAAAGGGATGGATCTTGACGACGGGCCTGCCGCACCGGCATTTATGACTATTCTTAAAAAAGGGCAGGAAGTATCACTGGTTGATGTCGTGATGCACCAGGGACGTAAACGGCAGGTGAGAAGAATGCTTGCTAAACTGGGCCATCCGGTAAGAGTTCTCGAACGTATCTCTTTCGGTGGGATTACAACTAAAAACTTACATATGGGATCATACAGACAGCTGACTGAATCAGAAGTTAATATTTTGCGAGAAAAAACACGTATTAAGCAGGAAAAAATAACACATGAGAGGACGTAAACCGATCATAGCTATAGATGGTCCTGTGGGGGCAGGGAAAAGTACCACAGCCCGCAGAGTAGCGGAAGAACTTTGTTATCTATATGTCGATACGGGAGCAATGTACAGGGCTGTGACGCTTGATGTGCTCGATCATGGTATCGATCCGGAAGATGAAATAGGTGTTGAGGATATTGTATGTTCGTCGAAAATTGAATTAATGATCGACGACAGAGGACAACGCACTTTTTTGAACGGAAAGGATGTTTCGGAACGTATCCGGGACCGCGATGTTACCAAGGCTGTATCTTCAGTAAGCGCCATGAAAGCGGTACGGGATCGTATGACCGAATTGCAGCGTGAATTAGGATTCAAAGGCGGAATAGTCATGGAGGGCAGAGATATAGGCACAGTTGTTTTTCCGGATGCCGAATTCAAAATATATCTCGACGCCTCCCCTGAGATTCGTGCGCAAAGAAGATATGAGGAATTATCTGCAAAAGGTGCGACTATTACTTATAATAAACTGCTCGATGAAATAAAAGAAAGAGACCGGTTAAACACAATGAGGGAAATCGCACCTCTTCGTAAAGCAGAAGATGCTATTACCGTGGATACAACCAATCTCACATTAGAAGAACAGGTCCGGGAAATTTTATTGATTGTAAAGGGTGAAAATGAAGCCGGTAAGAAATGATAAAGAGTCGATACGATGGGTGTATCGGATATCAAGAAATATATATTATTACAGTTTGAAAATTGTGTTTCGTCTGAATTTCACGGGACTTGAAAACATTCCTCTGAAAGGCGGGGCGATTATTGCGCCAAATCATGCATCGTATGCAGATCCACCCTGTGTAGGTTCGTGTATACCGCGTGAGGTGACTTTTTTTGCTAAAAAGGAACTGTTTTCAATTCCGGTAATAAAGACATTAATAACTTGCTACAACTCGATACCGGTCGATCGGGGCGGTTACAGCAGAGGCATATTAAAAGAAATAATCCACCGACTGAAAAATGGATGGCTTGTCCTTATATTTCCCGAAGGAACAAGATCAAAAGACGGCAACTTTCGCGAACCAAAAAGTGGCGCCGGAATGGCCGCCGTTATGGCCGATGTACCTGTGATACCCTGTTGGGTTGAGGGTTCTTTCAGAGCAAAACCTTTTTTGTCAAAAATAACTGTTCATTTCCTTCCTCCGTTCAAACCTTCTGAAATTGAAGCAAAAACTCGAAAGGAACATTATTTACTTGTGTCGAAGAGAATAATGTGCGATATTAACAAACTATGTAAAACGCACATGGCCGTGCGTAATTAGGCCAAATCAAATAATAAGGAGGAAGTGTTAAGTGTCAGAAGAAACCGTAAACCATGAAACACCTTCAGTTGTTCTTGAAGGCGAAGCACCAAATGAAAGCATTGAAGAAGTGAAATCCCCCAAAAATATTCGGGATTCACTGACCCGTAAAGCCGCGCGATTCTACGATGAAGGTGAATACACGGAAAAAGAATTCACCGAAATGCTCAATATGTACGATGATACGATGAAATCGATCGAACAGGGCGGGATTGTGACCGGCACCGTTATGATGTTGACCGAAAATTCGGTCATTGTTGATATCGGTTTTAAAAGTGAAGGCAGCATAAATCTTCAGGAATTCGGTGATTCTCCGATAATTGAAGTCGGTGATAAGATTGAGGTTTTTCTTGAGGATGTAGAGAATCAGGATGGACAGCTTGTATTATCAAAGCAAAAAGCCGACTTTATGAAGGTTTGGGACCAGATCAAAGAGATTTATGATTCAAACAGGGAAGTGAACGGCCGTTTGGTCAGGCGCATCAAAGGAGGAATTGTAGTCGATCTCCTTGGTGTCGATGCATTCCTTCCAGGTTCACAAATAGATATACGACAGGTTAAGAATTTCGATCAGTATATTGGCGAAACCTATAACTTAAAGATCATCAAACTCAATAAGGCACGTCGGAATATTGTCGTGTCACGTCGTGTTGTGCTCGAAGAAGCGCGTTCGAGAATGCGTGATTCAGTACTTGCCGAGCTTGAAATTGATCAGGTAAGAGAAGGTACTGTCAAAAACATCACGGATTTCGGCGCTTTTATCGATCTCGGCGGTGTCGATGGCCTGCTCCATATCACCGATATGTCGTGGGGACGAATAAGTCATCCATCAGAGCTTGTTTCAATCGGTGACAAAATCAATGTCAAGGTGCTGAATTTCGAAGAAGGCAAAACCCGTATTTCGCTTGGATTGAAGCAGCTTACACCGTATCCCTGGGATGGTGTCGAGGTAAAATATCCCGAGGGTGCAGTTGTAAAGGGTAAAGTTGTATCGACTACCGATTACGGCGCTTTTGTTGAACTTGAACATGGTATTGAAGGCCTTGTTCATATTAGCGAAATGAGTTGGACGCAGCATGTAAAACACCCGTCAAGAATTTTGTCGGTTGGTGATATAATCCAATGTAAGGTATTAAGCATCGATAAAGATGGTGAGAAAATATCCCTCGGTATTAAGCAGCTCGAACCCGATCCGTGGGCATCCATCGGTGAACGACATCCGATTGGCAGCCATGTTGAGGGTAAAGTGCGTAATCTGACTAATTTCGGTGCTTTTGTTGAGATTGAAGAAGGTATTGACGGTCTTGTACATATCTCTGATATGAGTTGGACCAAGCGAATAAAACATCCTTCTGAGGTCATGAAGAAGGGTGAACTTGTTGAAGTCGTTATTCTTGATATTGATAAAGATAACAGACGTATTTCACTTGGCCACAAACAGATTTTTGATGATCCCTGGGCTACACTCGAAGCGAAGTTTGCAATCGGCATGATAACCAAGGGTGACATTATACGTATACTTGACCGCGGGGTTGTGGTTGCGCTCGAAAACAATCTTGAGGGATTCGTACCGGCTTTCCAGCTTGGCCAGGATGTTAAAAAGCCTGCCGATGCATTTGATATTGGGGATGAATTGCCGCTTAAAGTAATCGAGTTTGATAAAGACCAGCGTAAAATTGTTCTGAGCGTTCGTGAATATTTCAAGGAACGTGACAAGAATGAATTTGAAGAGTTTAAAGAGAAATATAAACCAAAACCGGTCACTATCGGAGATGCTTTTGGCGAGATTCTCGATTCCGGTTCGGAAACGGATGAAACCGGCGCGGCAGTTGAAGAAAAATCTGACGGTTCAACGGAATCCGTGGAAGTGTCGGCAACTGAAAATTCGGATGTATCTCCCACAGAAGTCAAAAACAGTGAATCTGTCGATGAAGAGGGAGCCGATTCCACTGACGAAAGTGATACCGATGGCCAGAAAACATCCGTAGCTGCAGATGAAACACCGGAAGCGACTGATGAAAATGTGCCGGAGGATGCGCCTAAAAACTAATTTTTAGTTTTTATTATACAAACACAAGGGGAGGCGGTCTGCATCAGAGGCCGCCTTTTCTGTTCATAATCATCTTTAACACATCTACATTGACATAAACGAACGATAATGCTATCATTAATGGTAACTGATGAAACCGGAAAAAATCTATATAGAAACATACGGGTGCCAGATGAATAAACTGGACTCGGAATATGTTAATGCCATTCTGACTGAAGATGGTTTTACCGTTGTAACGGATCCTGACGATGCCGATGTTATTCTTCTCAATACCTGCGGGGTGCGTGATAATGCGGAACAGCGTATCCATGGCCGTGTCGGAGAATTATCGTCACTTAGGAGGTTTAAGCCTGATTTGATTTTTGGTATTATCGGGTGTATGGCCCAAAGGCTTGGTAATAACCTAATTTCCGATGTTGTTAGTATCGTTGCCGGACCGGATACATACCGTTTGCTGCCTTCGATGATCGAGAAAGCCCTATATGAAAAGACTTCCTTTACGGATTTGCATCGTGATGAAACCTATTCCGGTATCGAGCCTGTACGTGTATGTTCTCATTCGGCATGGGTTGCGGTCATGCGTGGGTGCAATAATTATTGTTCATATTGCATCGTACCCTATACACGCGGCAGTGAACGGAGTATACCGTGTGATGATATTTTAGCTGAGATCGAAAATCTTAAGCAGAACGGTTATCGCGAAGTCACGTTACTTGGGCAGAATGTAAACTCATATAATGATGGTGAAATAAATTTTACCAGACTACTTGAACGAATTGCGCAAACCGGAATTGAATGGATACGTTTTTTGACATCACACCCGAAAGATTTGAGTGTCGATATACTCGACGTTATGAGTAAGAACGATAATATTTGTAACCATCTGCATCTGCCGCTTCAAAGCGGTTCCGACAGAATTCTGAAAGCTATGAACCGTAAATATACCATTTCAAGGTACCTGTCACTTATTGAAAGCGCACGAAAATTCATACCCGGAATCAATATTTCAACCGATATAATTTTTGGGTTCCCCGATGAAACAGAGGAGGATTACCGGAATACGCTTTCAGTTATGCAATCGGTACGTTTCGATTTTGCATTTCTGTATCGTTATTCCGAACGCGAGGGAACGAAAGCTGCTCTCTTTCCGAATAAAGTTCCTGAACAGGTGCGTCTTGACCGTCTCAGAGAGGCAATAGAACTTCAGAATTCTATCATTCGTCAAAAGAACAGGGAACGCATAGGGGCGACTTACGTTGTACTGATAAAGGGTCTTAGCAAAGATAAACAGGGCTGGTACGGATTTACTGAAACCAACATTCCGGTTGTTGTCAAATCAAAAGACGGCGCATCCCGCATTGGGTCTTTTGTAAATGTTCATATAGAGGATTCCACCGGGGGCTCATTGGTAGGCACAGCAATATGAAAATATCGACTCTCTTCTTGTTTTTAACTGTTATTTTCAATTTGGCCTGTTTCCGAATTTGTGAGGCTGATACTGAAGCTTCGGTTCCCAAAGAAATACTTCGTCTTATCGACGAAGGCAAATTTGACAAAGCGCGAGAAAAACTACAGGAATTCAGACGTAAAGCACCCGGCAATCCACATGCGATATTTTACCTGGCACAACTCGAACAGGATAGTAGTAATGCGCTGGCGCTGTATAAGGAAGTTGAGGTTTTAGCTGATTCGAGTCTCTCTGCCGAGGCAATACTGGCTCGTGGGGAATTGTATTTTGTCAAAGGTGATATTGCTACAGCCGAAGATTTATATAATGTGGTGGTCTCAAATTATTCTTCCACGCCATCTGTTAAAGAAGCACTATTCCGGTTAGGAATTATAAAACTTATTTCAGGTGTTCCTGAGCATGCAAAAGTACATTTTGATGTTTGTATCGAGAATAATCCCGATCCGAATTTAAGGCTTCTTGTAGAAACCGGAATCATGGAGTGTCATGTAATGCTTGAAGAATGGGATAAAGTGCTTGAATCCGCACGAACGGTTCTTCAGGAGACGAGTGATGACAATCCTGTTACGCCCCGGGTGCTCGAAGTAATCGCCCTTGCATGGCATGAAATGGGAAACGAAGAGAATGCAAAGTATTATACCGAGCGTTTACTGAAAAATTTTCCCGAAAGTTACCATGCGCATGTTGTTCGCGCGCAAGTTGACAACCTTACAGAAGACTCTGTTTTATCCGGTGAAGCGGATAACAGCGCAGATGATACCATTATTTTATCTAATGAAGATGACCACACAGACAGCCTGTCTTCCGATTCGGATGTGGAATCGGATAGCAGTACATCTGATTTTACGGTTCAGGCTTCTGCCTTTCGCGATAAAAATAATGCGTTGAAATTGTTCAACCAGTTGAAAAATAATGGGTTGGATGCCCGAATTACCATGAAAACTTTCGTGGCGAATCATTACTATCTTGTTCAGGTCGGTTCCTTTTCCACACGAAGCGAGGCAGAACGAGCCGCAGAAAGTGTGTCGGGAATAACCGGTATAAAAGCAATTGTAATCTCATTAGATAATTAAGGCTATGACTGAATTAACCCCGGTAATGCAGCAGTATCTCGAAATAAAAAAAGAGTATAATGACGCCATTTTATTTTTCCGAATGGGTGATTTTTATGAAATGTTTTTCGATGATGCCAAGCTGTGTGCACGTCTGTTGAACATCACATTAACCTCCAGAGACAAAAATAAAAAAGACCCGATTCCAATGGCAGGTATACCCTACCATGCTGTAAACGGTTATTTGTCGAGGCTTTTACGTGCCGGGTATAAAGTGGCTATTTGTGAACAGACTTCACTTCCCGGGAAAACAAAAGGGCCTGTAAAACGTGAAATTGTGCAGGTAGTGACTCCGGGTACCGCAATGGGTGAAGAGGTTCTGGACTCACGAACGAACAATTACCTTGTCTCTCTTGCCCTTAACAACGGGGAAGCAGGTATAGCAATGGCAGACCTGTCGACAGGCGAATTCATCGCCGGTGTAATTATTGGAGAACAGACATGGCTCGATGAACTCGAACGTATCACTCCCAATGAAATAATTCTATCTGAAAATGAACCGGCCGATGTCGAGAACGCTATTAAATCAAGACTGAACAGTGTCATGATTACATACCGCGAAGGCTGGACATTCGAGCGAAATTTTGCCGAAGACAGTATTCGCGAGCATTTCAAAGTTTCGGGACTTAAGGGATTCGGAATTGAAGACACTCCGCTTGCCATTTCAGCGGCCGGCGGCATTCTTTCATACATGATCGATACCCAGAAAGCCTCGCTCAATCATATTACCTCCCTGAAAAGGTACCGGCCGGACGAAACAATGTTTCTCGATTCCCGGACCCGCCGTAATCTCGAACTGACATCATCTTTTAGTGAAGATACTGGAGCAAAAGGCACACTGTTTGGAGTGATCGATGAGACGGTGACACCTATGGGCGGAAGATTACTCAAAAGCTGGTTGACAAGTCCGTTGCTTGAAACAGATGAAATAATCAGACGGCACGATGGCGTTCAGGTACTGGTTGATCATTCCTCTGAACTGTCGGAAATAAGAGGAATACTCTCTTCGATACGTGATGTGGAACGCCTGATAAGCCGTGTCTGTCTTGAACGGGCTAATCCCCGTGATATGCTTTCACTGGCGGAATCGCTTGAAAAATCCTGGGATTTTCACGAGACAGTGGGACGGCTCAATACTGAAATTATGGCGTCATGTACAGAAAACGCAGGAGACCTTCGCCCGTTAGGCGCTGAAATCAGCGAGGCACTTGTTGATGAACCGCCGGTACTGATATCCGACGGAGGAATATTCCGGGATGGATATCATCAGGAACTGGATGAACTGCGCACCATTTCACGTTCAGGCCGTAAATTTATCGCCGACCTTCAGGAAAAAGAACGACAGCGTACCGGTATCTCAAACCTTAAGATTAAGTATAACAATGTATTCGGTTACTTTATCGAGATATCAAAAGCAAACCTCGACCGTGCTCCGGAGGATTATTACCGTAAACAGACACTCGTTAATGCCGAACGATTCATTACCCCTGAACTTAAGGAGTATGAGTCGAAAGTACTCAGTGCCGGTGAACGTATCAATGATATAGAACGAGAGCTTTTTATCGAACTGAGGGGAAAAATAGCTGCATCGGTTAGAGAAATTCAGGCTTTTTCACAATCAGTTGCCGTTGTCGATGTCCTTCATTCATTCGCACGGGTAGCTGTGGCAAATAATTATGTAAGGCCGAAAATCGACCGTGGAAATATTATCGAAATAAAAAATGGCCGCCATCCTGTAGTTGAAACAATTCTTCCCGCCGGCAAATTTGTTTCGAACGATACATTGATCGACAACGAAAGTGATCAGATTCTGATTATAACAGGCCCCAATATGGCCGGTAAATCCACTTATCTCCGGCAGGTCGGGTTGATCGTTCTTTTGGCACAGTCAGGATCATTTGTTCCTGCATCATCGGCGCATATCGGTGTGGTCGACCGGATTTTTACCAGAGTAGGAGCCTCGGATAATTTGGCGGGTGGTGAATCGACATTTCTTGTCGAAATGAACGAAACGGCAAATATTCTCAATAACTGTACCCCGCGAAGCCTGATTCTTTTCGACGAGGTAGGAAGAGGAACCTCGACTTTTGACGGCCTCAGCATTGCCTGGGCAATTGTGGAATATCTGCATCAGGTAAAAAAATCTGCCGCCCGAACATTGTTTGCCACCCATTATCATGAACTGACCGAGCTTGAGGTTGTTTTGGATCGTGTAAAAAACTACAATATCGCGGTAAAGGAATGGAACGACGAGATTGTTTTTCTCCGTAAAATTATCGAGGGCGGCTCGGATCAGAGTCTGGGAATACAGGTTGCACGGCTTGCGGGGCTTCCACCAAAAGTTATCAGCCGGGCTAAAGAAATTCTGACAAATCTGGAAGCCAATGAGTTTACCGTAAACAATGAACCAAAGATTGCGGCATCTCTTTCGACAAAGAAAACCGGCACATACCAGATGAGTCTGTTCGAACTTCCCGAGCATCCTGTCGTGGAGGAAATCCGTAAACTTGATATCGATAATTTGACTCCGATTAAAGCATTGTTATTACTCGGACAGTTAAAACAAAAAGCTTTATTATGAGATGATTTTGAGTACATAGTTTCATAAATACTATTTGGCATTAACTTTAACAGGAGTGGGAAAACATGAACGAAGTGAAAATGTTTCTTTTGTTCTTTGTTGTTCTGGTTTTCGTCGGATGCTCTTCTATGGGAAAGGCCATCGGGCCTGATAAAAATGAAAACTGGTGCGCTCTTCACCTCCTTAACTATAACAACGATGAGGCGCTCGTTAAACTATCCGAAAAAATTCCGGGTCTGGCTGCGCAGGGGCTTAATGTACTTGTGCTCGAGGTCGATTATCATTTTCAGTTCGAATCACACCCGGAACTCCGAATGAATGACGCCATTTCCAAAGAGGGCGCCAAGAAATTTGCAGCTC
>JAFGMP010000458.1 GCA_016927495.1 Candidatus Latescibacterota bacterium
CGATTCAGGTGAGGTAACTCCTGCGACACTGCCAGACCGGCCTGTGGGTGACCTTAGTGTCGATGTGGTGATTGAGGGCTACAGTTCCGACGGCCCGAAAAATGTGACAGTATCCGACGGTGAAACGACAACGATTGCGTTTACGCTGACGCAGCAGACGGGAAGTATACAGGTAACCTCGACACCATCCGGGGCAAAAATATTTGTTAACGGCACCGATTCAGGTGAGGTAACTCCTGCAACACTACCAGGCCGGGCTGTGGGCAACTATAGTGTCGATGTTGTACTTGAGGGTTATAAATCCGACGGCCCGAAGGAAGTTACCGTGTCGGACGGCGAAACTAATACGGTACAGTTCGAACTTACTCAGGATTTTTATACGCTTTCCGGTGTAGTGACGGGTGCGGATAGTGTGACAATAACATTGAGTGGCGATATATCGGACACACGGATTGTTAACGACGGTGAAAAATACTCGTTTTCGCTTCCCGGCGGAGGCAATTATACGGTAACTCCATTAAAAGAATGTTATGAATTCACACCCTCAACGCAGACGTTCGCAGATTTTGTTTCCGATATGACACAGGATTTTTCAGCAATACGGAAAACATACACAATTTCAGGGACAGTTTCGGGAGCCGATAATGTCATCGTACGGTTGAGTGGCGATATGACCGACAGCCTGACGGTTAATGACGGTGGGAGTTATACATTTACCGTTGCCTGTGGCGGAATCTATATGGTGACCCCGGCACACAGTTGTTTTGAATTTGCGCCGGCAAATAAATCATATGAAAATATTACCGCTGATGAAACACAGAACTATATCGCAACTTTGATAAATTATACAATTTCAGGTACTGTGAACGGTATCGATGAGGTTGTGGTGAGACTTAGCGGAGATTTCACCGACAGCCTTACTGTGAATGATGGGGGCAGCTATTCATTCACTGTTGCCTGTGGTGGAACCTATATGGTAACACCTTCACGAGGGTGTTATGAATTTACACCGGAAAATAAAGTCTATGAAAATTTAACCGCAGATATGACTCAGGACTTTGCAGCTTCTCAAACTACCTATACAATATCCGGATTATTAACCGGTGCGAACGACGTTACTTTCACTCTCAGCGGAGCTGCACAGGAGACGCAGGTTGTAAATGATGGCGAGACTTATTCTTTTACGGTTTTATGCGGAGGATATTATTCAGTTACTCCATCGAAACCTGGTCATAAATTCAAACCGGATTATATCGGATACACCAATGTAACATCCGATAAAGTCCGAAATGTTACCGCTACTCCGAGCGGATTGCCAGAAGGAATAAATTTTGTATCCATTCACGGTGGAAGTTTCTCGATGGGGTCGAAAAACGGGGGATCGGATGAACAACCGGTTCATACGGTTAATCTCGATGATTTTGATATGAGCGAGAAAGAAATAACAAATGCCCAGTTTTGCGAATATCTGAACGCTGCCATCGCTGCCGGTGATATCAAAATCGCCTCAAATTCCATGGTTGTCGGTTTAACGGGGGATTATGCCAGCGAGGAATATTTAAATTTGGCAATGGACGACGATGTATTTAACAAATGCTGGATTCGTTACGGTGGCGGGTCGTTTACCGTTGAACCGGGAAAAGAAAACTGGCCTGTTGTCGCTATAACATGGTATGGCGCAAAATCATTTTGCCAGTATTTCGGACTGGAACTTCCGACTGAAGCCGAATGGGAATATGCTGCAAAAGGCGGAATGGACTATGAGTATGGTACCGATGACGGTACAATAAAATTATCAAATGCAAATTTCGTGAACGAAAACCAACATCCGATCGATGTAGGAAATTATGCACCTAATCCCTATGGCCTCTATGATATGAGTGGAAATGTATGGGAATTCTGCAATGACTGGTATGGTCCCTACCAAAAGGATGACGCAACAAATCCGACGGGTCCCACAGCCGGAACGATGCGAGTCAAACGGGGAGGGGGATGGGTTAATGAAGCCGAGCTATGCCGTTCGGCTCTCCGCAGCAGCTACAATCCTGGTTATAACGGACCTCATGTAGGATTTAGAGTTGTGAGACGATAAGCTGTCAAACAATACCGTAATACGGATATTATTTTACACTATTTGACGGTAGTCGATCTGTTCGTTAAACCTGCAACAGGTAGGTATTAGGATTGATATGCAATTTTCTATGGTCAAGTCCGCATTTAATTTGTCCATAAGTATCGCTGCTTTTTGCCAAATCAACCAGTTCCCACGAACCTCGCGAAATAATAAATTCATCATCGTCGAACCGTGTAATTTTCCCTCTGTTAATTTTTCGTCTTTTTTGGAATACGATAACCAGAGGTTTAAGCGGTTCCGTTTTATTCTGATTCACGACAAGAGCAACCTGGCCCCCGGTAAGTTCAACCATGTTACCCGGGGGAAAAACTCCGATATATTTAATAAATATATCTTTCATTTTTGGATCGAACAATGTTCCCGAAAGATTATGGATTTCTCTGAGAACCATATGAGGAGGAATACCAGCTCTGTGTGGACGCGGTGATGTCATTGCCACATATACATCCACCACGGAAAACAGTTTCGATATTGGGTGTATTTCATCCTGACCTATACCGATGGGATAACCTGATCCGTCATAACGTTCATGGTGCTGAAGTATTACCGTCTCGATTAATGGATCTTTTATACCGATCTGTTCGAGAAATTCGATAGCAAAAATAGGATGTTTCTTGATTTCGTCGATTTCTTTTTTGGAAAGGCCCGAAGGTCTTTTTATCATCCTGGATGGATAACTTGTCATTCCTATATCCGCAAGTAACGTTCCGGTTCCGAATCTGACTATATCCGAGTATTTGAAACCCATTGAATGTGCTATCGATATACATAAGACCGTCGTGTTGATCGAATGCCTAAAGGTGTATTCATTTATGGATTTGAGTCGTATTGTTGACATAAGAATATCTATATTACTTTCTACAAAAATTATTATATCTTTAATTATTGAGGCAACCGGACCTTCATTTATACGGATACGTGACATATGGGTTTTTAGTATCGTATTCGTAAGTGAACTTACAAAGGTGTTAATATGCCGCGAAAGAAGCATATCCATGGTTTTCCGGTCTTTTTTTTCTTGTATGAGATCATCCCATTTTTTTTGATGAATTATGGAGAGGAAGGTATCCGAGCCTTTTTCGGTATCGATTTCAACAGATGTAATGCCTGCATCGATCAGACGTCTGATCTGCAACTCGTTTGAAATCAGCGTATCAGCCGGTAAAAGAAGTAATCGTTTACCGCCTTGTTTTCTGAATGCAGGCCTTGCAAGGCTCATACCTACTTGCAATTTTCTTATGTCAATTTTTTTTATCGGCATTATTGGGTAAACGTTAAAAAGGATTTAAATAAGTTCTTTTGAATTGTATCTACTAAAAATGTTTTTCACTAAATTTACAGTCAAGTAATTTTTTCAATTTTTTATTTATTATATTAAACAGCCTGAGTGTTTGTTATATGTTATCTATGATAATGAAAAACAAGAAGAATCAAGAGGCAGAAAGGAAAAGTATCGTAAAATACAACCTGCAAACCTCTTCTTCTTTTACTGGTAACGTTACTGCTCCATCTCATTAATAAAAAAGTCTTTTGAGTAAACACCGATGCAGCATAGATAAAATGAAATCAACCGTATTTTATAGAAATATACTATTATTATCGGCAAATTTTCTGATATTTTTAGGAAATAGTGAAATTATCAGGGCAGATACACCTGTTATGCCGGAAATAGTGATAAATTCCAATAAGTCGGGGCGATTTTTGAATTCATGCGGAATCGAATCTACTATTTTTAACAAAGATGACATCGATGCGTTACAGGCAAGCAACATTTCCGAATTATTACAGGAAATAGCTGCAATAGGTATCGTTGAACGCGGCGCTCCGGGCAGTCAGGCCGATATAACAATCCGAGGCTCTTCAATTGAAGGTGTTCTGGTAATGGTAAACGGTATCAGTATACGTGATCCGCAAACCGGCCATTTTACCATGGATATTCCGGTCGACCTTTCCGATGTGGAAAGGGTTGAGGTGCTTCATGGGGGCGGAGCCCCGGTATATGGATCGACAGCCTCCGGCGGTGTTGTAAATATTATTACCGGGTGTGATACCAATCGTGCAAACGGCAGCTTTTCGATAGGTTCATACGGCAGTCATAATACATCTGCCGGTACCGTAATCCCTATCGCAGGTTCAGCGATGTCACTGGATTTACATCACGGCAGTTCTGATGGATATACCAGTGGGACAGATAATGAAATCTCAGGGGCAAATGTTACCGGATCATACCAGACAGGCGCTTTGACCGTTGACTGGAATATGGGTTTGTTACAAAAGAAATTCGGTGCAGAGGGATTTTATGGCGACTACCCGTCTTATGAAGAAACATTGACATTGGCAGGAGGGCTTCACGCGCAGCACGTTCTCAGCCCAGACTCAATTATTCGGATAAAAGCCGGAGCACGAGGCCATGATGATGATTTTATTCTTGTAAGAGACGATCCCGATTTGTATCGCAATACCCATTACAACCGCAGTGTTCTGTATTCAGGTGAATTCATACATTCGATTAATAACAATTATTTTGCCGTTATCGGTGCAGAATCTGAATTTACCGGCATAACCAGTGGTGCGTTGGGAAATCATTCCGACAGAAACAATGCACTTTACAGCGGATTCACAGCAGAAAAGGGAAGAGCGAACCTTTCTGTTTCACTGCGTTATGACAGCGGATTTAGGAATATAGATTCTTTTGTATATGGAACAGGTTTAATGTACGCGCTGAGTGCCCGTAATCATGTCAAAATCAGAACGGAGAAATCATTTCGCGTACCAACATATACCGAACTCTACTATGACAGTCCGGCAAACCGCGGTAATCCGTTTTTGAAGCCGGAGTATACGAAGTCGGTTGAAACAGGTTACGAGTTTACCGGTGATAATATTTCATCCGGATTTACGGTTTTTATTCGCAAAGCATATAACACAATCGACTGGATTCGCAGATATAACGAGACAATCTGGGAAGCAGAAAATCACGGTGAAATAATCACGACCGGAATAGAGTTCAAAACAGGATTTATAGTAACCGGCAGCCTGAACATTCGCATGTCCGCAATGTTACTTGATCAGGATGTCAAACGACAAGAGGGAATAGAATCAAAATATACCCTTAATCCGGCTGCAAAAATTGTCTCCGGAACTATAACGGGGAAATTACCCTACAGCCTGAAATATATGATAAATTGTCGTTTTGAAGAAAAAATCGAAGGTGATACAAGGGCTCCTTTAAAAATATCATGCTCGAAAAAAGTCAGTAATTATACGATATCAGGACAAATCAGAAATGTCTGTAACGAACAGTATGAAGAAATACCCGGACTGAAAGCTCCGGGAAGGTGGTTTTCTCTGAGATTGGAGTATAGCAGATGAAAATAATGTCAACTTTTGCCATTGTGTTGGCAGTGAGTATTTTTTGTTTCTCTGCTGATACACATGCTTCGTCATATGTCCCGGTCTCTCACCGTATCTACGACTTTCTGGAGCGTATGGAACATCACTATTTCATTTCAGGAGCATATCTTGGGATAAAACCGGCGACTCGTTCGCAAATTGCGGATCTTTTGATCCAAATAAAAAAAAATGAAAATGTATTGACTGTTGTTGATAAAGAGGAATATGACTGTCTTCTTGCCGAATTTCTTCCCGATATCTCAGTCCGTAAAAATCTGGTATGGGATGATAAGGGTCCGGTTGGTTTTTTACCGAAAATATTCAAACCTTTTATTTACCGAAACCGCAGAAACCTGTTCAGTAAATCCGGTGACTCGTTTTCCCTTTATGTCGATCCCGTAATAAATCGCAGCGCAGCTGTCGGTATCTCGAAATCATATTCAAAGGATGACCGTGTATATATAGCCGGTAACGGATTCATCTTACGCGGTACTGCGGGTGAACATATCGGTTTTTATATCGATGTACGGGATTCGAAAGAGTGGGGAAGCAGGGATTATCCGGTAACAAAAGTCACAACTTCTCCGGGGCGGGGTTATGTAAGTTTTAAAGGCGACCGTGCCGAATTCGATGAAACCCATGCTCATATCGCCTATACAAACGGTCCGTTTACTTTGTCATTTGGGAGAGGTAAAAACATATGGGGATATGGAAAAACAGGGACGCTTGGTCTGTCCGGATATGCTTCACCATATGACATGGTACGTATCGAAACCGGATTCTGGAAACTGAAATTCATGTTTTTTGCAGCCGAAATCGAACAGTATCCCCCGATTGCTAAATTCTATTATAATATTTCTGCCGGGGTACCTTCCGATTCGGTAACGGTAAAAAAACATATCAGCGGGCACAGGGTAGAGATGAATTTCACCGACAGGCTAAAAGTCGGATTATATGAAACCGTAATTTATGGTGGCAGATGGGATCTGTCATATTTAAATCCTGTTATGTTTCTTACCGGTGCGGAACATACAAACGGTGATCATGATAATGCCGCAATGGGGATAGATTTTCGCTTATTCGTTCATAAAAACCATTCACTTTACGGTGAACTTTTCATCGATGATATTTCCATGCAAAAACTCGGTACGGACTGGTATGGCAATAAATTCGCCTATCAGGCAGGTACGTTCATTGTCGAGCCGTTTGGACTCAGGGATGTTGATGCACGTATAGAATATTCCCACATCTCTCCATGGGTATATACTCATAAATTTCCTGTCAACGGGTATCACCATTATGGCGATGTTTTGGGATATCCTTCCGGACCGAATTCAGATGTAGTGTTTTTCCAGGTGAGAAAAAGATTGACACGCCGGTTTCATACGGGATGTTTTATTAAAAAGCAGCGTCATGGAGAAAATCCGGTTGGCATAAATATCGGAGGTAATCTCATGAAAGGCTTTAAAGACGGTGACTCGACAAAAGCGCATTTCCTTGATGGTAACTTAGAAAAAACGACCTTTGCAGGATTTGATGTTTCATACGAAATATTCTGGCAGTTTTTTCTTAAACTGGGTTATACCTATGAAAATCAGGATGGTGTTAAAATTAATATTTATCAGGTATCGTTGGGATTAAATGAATAAAAAAATAACGGAGGAAAAAATGGCACGTATTAATATGGAGTTGATAGTTAACGAACTGGATGAAAATTTTGCCAAAGTTTTAAAAGCTGTTGTCGATGAGGTAGCCCCGGAAAGTAACGCCGACACACAGGAAATCATGCGTGTTTTTCGGATAAGGCTCGAACGGGGTTTTGCGAGATGGGAACATGTTCCCGAACGCTGTGTTGATGCCGGTTATTAATTATAATTTTATATTAGAGTATTTCTTTTCAATGCAGATCGTTGATTTTGTACAGAAGAGTGGCTATATTATATGCAGTTTTTTGGAGGATTTATGATTAGCATATTTTGCACTCTTCTGGCTCTTATTTTTATTAATTTTTTTTGTTTTTTTGATTTTTCAATATTGCATGCCGAAGAAGAGAATGCGGATTTTTCAATAGTTTTCGGCTGGAAAACAGGCGGATCAGAAAAACTGCTTGCACAAAAAGCAGCGTTAATAAAACAGCTTAAAGAAGAGAAATGTGCGGCTCTCAGTTTTGGTTCGTTACTCGGTTCATCACGAATCGTCGAATATGATCGTGGAATTCAGTTTTTATCAGCAGCTAAACAAGCTGGTTATGACTATATCATTCCGGCAGCCCCTGAATTCATGTTCGGTTTCGATACATTTAAGCGTTTTGCCAATAATCCCGATATACCCCAATTCATTTCTGCAAATCTTATAAATGAACAAACAAAAAAGCCTGTTCTTGACCCATACACGATCTGGTATGGAGCAGGTCAACGCATCTGTATAATCGCCATGTCGGACACAGAAATAATTAAGCAGGCAAACGATGCCCATGTTGGAGGTCTTGATATAATCTCTTACGATGAAGCTCTTAACAATATTTCTTTGGATGTGGCTCGTGAAAATGCCGATCTGGTAATTGTCGCCGGCAGGATGGATCGTAATGCGGTGACACAGATGGCTGTACGATATCCGTATGTGGATATTTTCATCACAAATAACATGTCGGGCGGATTTTCGGATAAATTAGGTACTACTTCAAATGTGTTTATTTCGGGAAAACCTGTTTATATCGGTTCGGGTGCCGGTAATCATATAAGCCAACTTTCTTTTAAACGGCAGGATGATTATGAATCGAGAGAATTTAAAAATATAACGATAACAGACGATTTTTCACAGGATAATGAAATTTCATCACAGCTTTCCGAAATTCTTGAAACTTTGAAAAAGAAAGATTTTGAAGAATCGGTAATTGTAAAAACAGGAAACGAAGTTGCTGCTATCCTTAAAAAAGTCTTTGATGTGGATGTGGTACTACTCGAAAGGCAAAGCCTCTATTATTATCCGTTGAAGGATAGCCTTACTTTTTTCGATGTGGATAAAATAATTAAACCTTATGAAAAAGTTACCGCCTACACATTGAAAGGATCTTTGCTGAAATCCGTCTGGGAACAGAGCAAAAACCAGACAGATCCGGCATATCGTTTACTATATGGCGGAATAACGGCAGACGCAAAGGTTGATTCCATTCCCCTGCAGGATGATATGAATTATTCTGTTCTTACTACTACTCATTTGCGTGAAGGTGGAAATGGATATAACCAGTTTGTGCTTGGAGTAAACGAAATCATTTCTGATGAAAATATGCTTCAGGCAGTCGAAAGTTATCTCGTTGCCAAAGAGGAGCGCTTAAAAGAGATGGCGAAGAAAAAAATATGGGATCTCAATTTATATATGAGTATGCATTCCGACTTTGATAAAAAAGATATCGATAGTGATAAAGCGTTGTATGGTGATGATATACCAAAGGGTTGGCGACAGTATACAGACTATTACCAGGGTAATTTTCTAATATCATCTCAAAATAATAAACTGACAATGAATAAAATTATGGGAAAACACTCCTTTAATTCATATCTTGAATTCACTTACAGTAGAAAAGCATCGAAGACAAGCACAAAAAGCGGTTTTGTTTATGATAATCCCAAAAACAGTTCCCCTGTCGATTTCAACAATATTTATTCATATGATTTACCTAAATTCCCCATAAAACCATATTTTGGAGTTAGGTTACAGACTTTTCTCTATTCAGGTGTCGGAAAACATCCGATTACGGCAAGCATAAAATCAGGAGCGAAACGGCAATTTCCCAGTTTATTTAACCTGGAACTGCTCTTCGGTATTCACGGGACAAGAGATTATTCAACGTTAAATAATACTTTCGGTTTGGAAAATGATATATTTTTCAATAAAGAATTTCCCGCTGGAAAATTATTAAAAACACCGCTGAAAATAGATTCGAAAACTTTTATTACTTGGAATCCGCTTGCAGCTTATTATATGGCGTTCAATCTGGAAAACGACAATACGGTTCGGCTTGGTATAGCAAAAAAAATTACAATCGCGATGCACTTTAAAGCTAACTCATATCGTAATAACAAAGTCAAAAAAGTTGCCACCGGTTATTATTATTTTCTGACCCTCGATTATGGTATGAACTGGAAATTCTGAGGTGGATGACTCCATAGCAGTAAGAGAGTTTGAGCGGTTGGCAAAACGTC
Organism: Candidatus Latescibacterota bacterium; assembly: GCA_016927495.1. Lineage (GTDB taxonomy): Bacteria > Latescibacterota > Latescibacteria > Latescibacterales > Latescibacteraceae > JAFGMP01. The sequence continues at coordinate 9,730 of JAFGMP010000458.1, forward strand.
TCGGTATCGAAATTCGTTACACCTGCGGGGGGCCATCCGGTATGTGCACAATTAAGGGGAAACCTGTGATGTTTCTTGACAGAAATCTTGATACCGGTTCAAAGCTTCGTCACTTTATCACAGGATTTAAATCCGTTGATCTCGAAGGAATTTTTGTGGTTCCGATAATCAGAAAAATGTTATATCCGGAAGATGATACATGTTAGAAAATATACAAACACACGGATATCATAAAATCATGTATTTTTTTAAACATCATTTAACGGTTTTCCGCTTGTTGATTGTGTTTGTATTGTTTGTGATATTGCTTCACAAGATTCGACCTGGTGAAATTTATAAAGCATTGATGCAATCAAAGCCACATTATCTGATAATTGCATTAGTATTACTGATCCCCAAGCTTGCACTCCAGATAATCAGATGGAAATATCTTCTCAGCAATCTTAATCCCCGGCCTTCGTTAAAAGATGAAATAATGTCGCTTTTCGGTGGTTTTTTTCTTGCTGCTGTTTCTCCTGCATGTACAGGTGAATTGGCAAGGGGACTTTGGATCAAGGGTCATTCCAAGCTAAAAATAGCATCGCTTACACTGGTTGATAAAGGTTTTAACCAATTTATAATTCTGCTTGGTGGAATTTTTGCTCTCTTTTTATTGAAACAGGGTCTTTTTAGAGTTCTGGTAATCGGAGTTGGAATTGCTCTCTCCTTTTTTGTTTATACTTTATGCCGTGCCCAACAATTCTGGAAAAAAATACTGGAACGTTTTTTCAACAAAGAAACTGTCGAAAATGCTCTGGCTGCATATTCGGCGCTTTCAACAGGGAAATTCTGGGTAATGTTTACCTATACGGTATTTCTTTATTCAGTGTATGTATCTCAGTTTTACATAATTTTTCTTGCTTTTGCCGATGTGTCGGTCTTAACCGCCGTTCAAACGCTTCCTCTTGTATTTTTTATCGATCTTGTCCTGCCATTGTCATTTGGCGGATTCGGAATAAAGGAAATGGCATCTGTTACAATTTTAGGAGCTAAGGGTTTCGATAGCGGATCTGCTTTCAGCGCTGCATTTATACAAAATTTTCTGACATATCTGCTGCCTGGATTAATCGGAGGGATCATAATTTCTATTATGCGTTTTTTGCCTGGTCGCAGAGTTCTTTCATCATCCGCTCATAATGCTCCCTCGTAAGCGACAACACATTATCAAGCCTGTTATTAAAACGCCTGATATTTTTGAAACCCAGCATTCCGCTGATTCGTGTTAGTTCCGGTCCTGATACGGGTAAGGTATTTACAGCTTTTCCGGAACTGATTCTCAGAACTTTTTCAACATCGGTAAGAAATGTATATAACTCGGTCAGTGTGGATACCGTATGTTGCCCGATAACTTTTTCTTTGGCGAGAATATTGAGCAGGGCTGTTGTCTCACGGCCTCGGATGTTATTATTCTCCGAACCGAAATGTGCCGAATATACCTGAGCGATAAAATCGATATCCGAAATACCACCCGGCCCAGATTTTATATTAGTGAGGCCCGGATACCGTTTGAGAGAGCTGTCGACCATTGCTGATCTGATATTGATAATTCGTTCCACTTCCTCATGTGTAAAAGGTTTGCGGTATATGAAACTGTTAAGTATTGAAATTGTTTCGCTGCCAAGACTTTTGTTTCCTGCAATATATCGTGCCCTGAGCAAAGCAAGCCGTTCCCATTCTGATGCACGTTTATGTAAATACTTTTCGTATTCCTCCAATGATATAGCGAGCACCGAATTACCACCTTCCGGTCTGAGCCTTGCATCGACATCGTAGATTTTGTATGGACCGCCTCCGCCTGTTAACAGAAAAAGAATATTATGAGCAAGTTTCACTGAACACTCAGGTATTTCGATGTTTGATTTATTTCGTGAACCGGGATTGTAGACGAATATCAGATCGAGGTCCGAACCGAAGTTCATGATTTCTGCCCCCAGCCGTCCCGCTGCAATGATACAAAATTCGTAATCATTACGGAGAAAAGGGGACAATGCCGATATCTTACGGAAAGATCTGTCGTAAACGGTTTTAACTATTGACTCCGCAACATCGGTGAGTTCTTTTAAAGACGATAGAGTATTTGAAAGCTCGGTTATATCACGTGCTCCGATTCGTAATTTTTCGCGATTTTTGGTAATGAGGCACGAGTGAATAAACGATTGATCTTCTTTCATCTCTTTATCGATACGGCTTAATTCTTTATGAAGCTCTTTTTTATTGAGAGGGTGTAGAATTTCTGCCATTTCGAATAGCCAATCCAGCAGAGACGGATCACTGGAAAGAATATCCGTGATGTATACGGATCCATAGGTTACGGATATGATCAGATCAAAAAAGGTAGAGTTAGATAACAAAATATCAAAAAGGATATAACGGGCTTTGTAAGACTCCGTAACACGTTTGAAGCGTTCAAGCGCTCCACCGGGATCGGGAAGATTGCCGAGAGCTTGCAGTAAAACCGGAAGAAACCTTTCGGCAGAAGGGTGAAGAATCGTCTCGGTGGCGCCGTGAATATGTTCGAAAGCAAGATCGGTGATGAGACGGGCGCTTTCATCCGGATTGGTAAAACCGAGGTTTTCGAGAAAACGCCTTACTTTTTCATCACCCGGAGGTGCAACTGCTGTAAAAACTGACATTTCCTCGATTGAACCGGAGCTTTCCGCATCAAATATTTCATTATATATTGCGCGAACCTGTTTCATATTCAATGCGATTTGCTGTTTAAGTTTCATGCCGGGATTAACTTCCGCGTTTTCAATTCCAACTGATTTTGCCAGAGAATCAAGAGTTTCCTCATCCGACGGGATTGAAAAAACCGGCAGCAACTCCTTCCATTGAAGCGCATTTTCAATTCTTCGGTAAAATGTATATGACTCCAAAAGCGTAACGAATTCTTTTTCGCTCAAAGCATTGTTACCTCTCAGCAGATCAAGCGCTTGTAATGTATTGGTGGTCCGTACTTCCGGATGTGTTCCACCCATAAGGAGTTGCAGGCACTGAGCAATAAACTCGATATCTCGAATTCCACCCTGCATGAGCTTAAGATGTGTTTTTTTGCTGCCGTCGGTTATGAGGCGGGCTTCTATCTGGTTCTTAAGCGCTACGATTTCACGATTCGGGCTTCGAGTGATACTGGTCGGAAATATAAAACTTTCAACAGACCTGAGAAAATTCCCGGCAACCGAATAATCGCCAGCGACAGGTCGTGCCTTAAGGAGCATTTGACGTTCCCAACCTTCGCCGCGCAATTCAAGGTAACGAAAATAATCTTTACCGGTACGAACCAGCGGTCCTGACGTGCCATCGGCCCTGAGTCTCGTATCGACCCGATACATTGATCCAAGAGCGGTAGGTTCCGTGAGTATTCGGGTCAACCTTTCGGCAAGCATCGTATGAAATGTGATCGAGTCATAGTTTCCCCATGTTTTATCCGTATCTGTGCAGAGATATATCAGATCGATATCGGAACTGACATTAAGTTCTCTTCCCCCGAGTTTTCCTAATCCAAGAACTACGAGAGAATGAGATTGCGGGGGGATTCCTATTCGGGTAAAAAGTTCATTAACTGCGATTTCGAGGCATAATTCAATAACCGCTTCAGCCAGTGAAGACAGTTCGTATGAAATTTCACTAATCGGAATATGCGGATCACTATTTCGCGCGCATATTCTCATAAGATGTACGTTGTGAAGGAGATGGATGGATTTTATTTTTTCAGTAGTTATATTTTTTTTCTCGTAAAATGATCTGATATGGTCGAGATAAAAATCTTTTTCAGGTCTGTATGCATACGGTTGATCAAAAGTTGCCAAGGTTTCGATAAAGGAAGGATTGGAAATCAACCTCCCTGATAAAGCGCTGCTTTTTGAAAAGACGGAAGCAAGTATTGTAAAAAACTCGGTTTTACCTGCATAGTTATCCAGACTTGCCCCGGTTGTTTTTAAGTAATTTTCAAAATGCATAAGAGCGGTGTGAGGGGTATGTTTTTTGAGAATAATCTCGATAAATTCATAAAGATAAACAGGGATACTCTCTGAATATATATTCATAATTCGTCTTATATCATGAATTATTGTTTCAGTGAATTCCGCTTCTCTCAACGGATTTATATTATTTCGGTATAAGGCTTCAAGAGCCTTGTGTAGTGTATTAGAAACCATTTTTATAGGATTTATGGAATGATTGTTTTTGCTTTTTCTTTATGATAAGACTTCTTGACAAAAAAGGCAATATATCATAAAAAAAACTTGCATCAAATATGAATAATTATTAATTTAATTCAAAAGTCGTATTCGGGAGGAAAATATGAAAAAAATCGAAGCATATATTCGTCCGTTTAAATTAGATGAGGTAAAAGACGCCCTGACCAAGATCGGTATAAAAGGAATGTCCGTTTCTGAAGTCAAGGGCTTCGGTCGACAACGCGGGCATAAGGAAATGTACCGGGGTAGTGAATATACGGTGGATTTTCTTCCGAAGATTAAAATCGAGGTTGTATTGAAAGACACTGAACTCGAGGATGTAATCGATGCCATAATCGAAAGCGCCGGAACCGGTCGTCTTGGTGACGGAAAGATTTTCGTATCGGATGTTGCCGACGCCATTAAAATACGAACCGGTGAAAGCGGCGAATCAATCCTCTGAGAATGCAATAATCTTATATGTAATAATCAGTTCGGTTTATCTTTACTCGATATGTGCCTCAATTATTTTAGAGAAAATCTTAAGAAAATGTCAGAAAAAAAACGACGCCAGGCTGCAATTCAAAAGATTTTGACAGACAGTATCGGATCATCACAGGAAAAAATCAAAACCGACCTGGAACATATGGGGATTGTCGCCAGTCAATCCACTTTGTCCCGTGACCTTCGTGAAATGGGAGCGGTAAAAATCCCTGTTGAAGACGGCGGTACCGTTTACCGGCTTGGCGGGCAATATAAGCTCGATGAAATCGGCAATGCTATAAAAGCGTTTTCGATCCGGAATGAAACGGTCGGGAATTTTCTGGTGATACGTACCGCCCCCGGTAATGCTCCAAGTCTGTGTGCGGTTCTTGACCGACAGAACTGGCAGGAAATAGTCGGAACAATAGCGGGTGATGATACCATTCTTGTTATTGCCCGATCTGAAAATGATATCAAAACAGTAGTGAAAAATCTGAATCGATCGATTGGAAAGGATATACAATGATTCGTGTGGGAATTCTGGGCGCATCCGGATTTACCGGGGCGAGGCTTGTGTATTATTTATCACGGCACCCGGAAGCTGAAATTGTTTTTGCCACATCACGGCAAAATAAAGGGAAAGCCATATCTGAACTATATGGTAATCTCAGGGGATTATGTGATGTCAAATTCATCGATCCCGATGATGCGGATACGCGTTCCATTGACCTGCTGTTTACCTGCGCTCCCGATCAGACCTCGATGAAAGTGGTGCCGGATTACTATGAAAATGGGATTTCTGTTATCGATCTTGCCGGGGATTACCGGATGGATACGGCTGAATCCTATGAACAATGGTACGGCCAGCCTCATACTTCGCCGGATTACATTAAAAAGGCGGTATTTGGATTGACCGAATTATATCGTGAAAAAATTCGAAAAACGAAATTTGTATCTAATCCCGGCTGTTACCCGACATCGGTTATTTTGGGACTGGCACCTCTTCTTAAAGAAGGGATTATAGACTGCAGCAGCATTCATGTCAATTCGGTGAGCGGTATCAGCGGTGCAGGACGTGACCTCAAGCTTTTCAAATTATTTTACGAAGCCGATTCAAATGTTATGCCGTATAAATTTGGACGAACTCATAAACATGTCGGTGAGATAGAGCAGGAGTTGTCAAAGATAGCCGGTGAAACGTGCATGGTGACTTTTGCCCCCCATGTTGTGCCGATGAAAACAGGTATTGTTTCCACAATACTGGTAAATATGGCAAAAAAGGTATCGCGTGAAGATATTGATAATCTTTACAAAAATGCATATGATAATGAGTTTTTTGTACGATATTATCCGGATAAACTGCCGGAGAGCAAATATGTGGCTGACACCAATTTCTGCGATATCGGTATATATTTGGTAGAAGAGGCAGAGAAGGTCATCGTCGTATCCACAATATGTAATCTTGGCAAAGGGGCTTCGGGACAAGCTGTGCAGAACATGAATGTTATGTTCGGTTTTGATGAAAAAGAGGGTTTATTGTGAACAAGAAAATCGTTGTGAAAATGGGCGGATCCACACTCGATGCCGAGAATGTTCTGGCGCAATTTGCCGAAGCTATAGAACTGATACCGTCTGAACATGAAGTAATTATCGTACATGGCGGCGGCAAAGATATCGGAAGGCAGCTTGAAAAAATGGGGAGAGAGTTTTCATTTGTCGATGGCCTCAGGGTTACCGATGATGAGGTGATCGATGTGGTTGAAATGGTTCTTTCCGGTCTGGTCAATAAATGGATAACACGGGCTCTCGGAAAACGCGGCCTTCGCTCGGTCGGTATCAGCGGTACCGACATGGGGATGTTTCATGCCACAAAAATGAAAGTAAAAGGCGGAGATCTCGGGTTTGTCGGCGCTATCAGTCGGGTGAATGTTGAGTTACTCGAATTGTTGTTATCCCAGGGAATAACACCGGTGGTTTCACCCATTTCAATTGGCCCTGATTATCGGGCGTACAATGTTAACGCCGACCATGCCGCATGTAAGCTGGCGGAAAAGTGGATGGCTACCGATTTGATTTATATCACCGATGTTCCCGGAATCAAAGTGCATGGCAAGGTCAGGAAATTTATACGTCTGGATGAAGTGGAAGACCTTATCGATTCAGGTTGCATTACCGGTGGTATGATTCCCAAAATCATGAATTCGGCAAGTGCGGTCAAAGCCGGGGTTGATCGTGTGCATGTAGCAGGCTGGAAAGGACCTTCCAGTATTATTGAGACTCTC
>JAFGMP010000007.1 GCA_016927495.1 Candidatus Latescibacterota bacterium
CCGATTACCGGCACTGAAACCGCTTCTTTAATATAAGCTATAATTCTCCAATCGGATTCACCACCGAACCCCTGACTTCTTGTCCTCGGGTGAACGATTATGCCCTGTGCTCCGGCATCTTCACATAACCGTGCCACTTCAACGGCGTTGATAGTTTCGTGATCCCATCCGGACCGTATTTTTACTGTCACGGGTACAATGGATGCACCAACCACGTTTTCAACAATACGGCGAAGCTGATCAGGAGTTCTGAGGAGTGCCGAGCCGGATCCTTTCGAGATCACTTTTCGAACCGGGCAACCGGCGTTAATATCGATGAAATCAGGCCTTACGTCCTGAACTTTTTTTGCCGCTTCCGTCATAATATCGGCATCGGAGCCAAAAAACTGAATACCGATGGGACGTTCCGTATCTTTGAATCTGAGCAGACGTGCGGTTTTATCGCCCGACCTGCCGCGAACATAACCATCCGATGATATCATCTCGGTCATAACCGGCGCTGCGCCAAATTCAGCACAGATACGGCGATATACGGAATCGGTTACACCTGCAAGCGGCGCAAGAGCGGCTTTATTGCGGTTGAAAATGTCGGCTATGGTTTTATGCATTTTTTCAATTAAGGAAATTATGTTTTAAGAGCAAAGAATCACACTACTGGAAAAGCAATCAAATTACTTTTGGGGGTATTTTTTATCACCTCGCACCCATGCAAAAAATAAATTAACTTCCGATATTTTCCCTGCCTTTACCAGTTTGTTCAATTCTCCATTTAATCCATAAAGTGATAAAAATCTTTTATAATCACTAAACCGGTCCTCAGTATTATGAGTTGGAATTAATATCATACAGACATCATCCTGAATGGATGTATTTGATATGTTGCAGTATGAAAATAACATAATAGTAGAACAGAAATTCCTGTCTGTTCGTTGACTATAACAATTCTATACTGTTATTGAAATACCATCCATGATAATCTAACGGATTTTCAGTTAGTCCACATTTAACCGGATTCAAATAGATATAATTCAATTTCTCATAAAATTCATTTTGCCAGAAGAACAGACATTCTTGACTATTCATTATTGTAATATCTTAACCACAACAAAAATATCCGAAACTATGGAAACAGTAAAGAATTTTGAATAACGAATTACACCTCTTCTCCAACCAGGTCATACGTTTCGGCCCTTGTGATTTTTATACGGCAAAACGCCTTATCGGGCGACTCATCGTTTTTCATCGAAACCGCACAGTCAATATCCGGAGCATCCATATATGTCCGTCCCCAAATCGTATTTATTTCGCTGTCGTATTCGTCCGCTATCATATCAAACTCACGGCCTACAAGTGATTGGTGAAACCGGTGTATAATGTCTGACTGGGTTTCCATCAACAATTCAAAACGCTCCTGTGCTACATCATCGGATACTCGTCCATCCAACTTCACTGCACGGGTGCCTTCCTCAGGGGAGTAAATAAATGCTCCGAGACGTTCGAAACGTACATTTTTTACAAACTCCACAAGTTCTGTGAAATCCCTCTCACTCTCTCCGGGAAAACCGACAATCAAAGCGGTTCTCAGTACGACATTTTCGATACGCTTTCGGATTTTATCAATAAGTGACCGGATATTATCGGGCGAGGTATTTCTGCCCATTCGCTTGAGAACAGCGCCTGATATATGCTGAATCGGCATATCGATGTATGGAACCACTTTATCCAGCCCGTTAATCACTTCGATAAGTTCATCAGTAAAATGAGCCGGATGTGTATACATGAGCCGTAACCAGGCTACACCGTCGATTTCGGACAGGCGTCGAAGCAATCCGGGTAAAGTCTTACCATCCAGATCCGAACCGTAACCGGTTGTATCCTGACCGATGAGTATCAGTTCACGGGCTCCCAGCGAAACGAGTTCCTGCGCATCGCTGAGAACTTTCTCTTCCGGAACGCTTCTGAAACGGCCCCGTATTTTGGGTATTGTACAGAAGGTGCAGTGATTGTCGCAGCCCTCGGAAATTCTGAGATATGCCGAATGCGGTGGCCCGGTAACAACCCGTGAGTAAACCGATCTTGCCTGTTCTTTTCTATTCAGCAGTTTAAGGCAAAGAGAAGGGATATTATCGCGGCCGTCAAGCCCCACAATAGCATCGGCTTCGGTAAGGTCACGTTCCAGTTCCGTACGGTAACGTTCCGCAAGACAGCCCGCCACGACGAGAGACTTAAGATTACCGTGTTCCTTGAGATCGGCTATCGACAGGATGGTATCGATGGATTCTTCTTTTGCATCCTCGATAAAACCGCATGTATTCACAATAACAATATCTGCTTCTTCTTCGGAAACGATTTCAAAACCATATGAAACGAGGCCGCCCATGATGTTTTCCGAATCAACCTGATTCATAGGACAACCAAGCGTTACAAGCGCTGCTTTCGGTGATGTTTCAGTTCTTGCCATGCCGTCAGCTCTTCCTTGTAACACCGAGAACATCGCCGATTTTACGCATTGCACAGAAATCGCCGCACATGGTACAGAGCTTTTCATCCTGCGGAGGATGCTTTGATCTAACACTTCTTGCATGCACAGGATCGATGCTCAATTTGTACATGCTTTCCCAGTCGAGGTGTTTGCGTGCCTCACTCATACGGTCATCCCAATCGCGGGCACCCGGATATCCCCGTGCAATATCGGCAGCATGGGCAGCGATTCTCGAAGCGATCACTCCCTGCTTAACATCCTCTTTCTCCGGCAGGCACAGGTGTTCGGTCGGCGTGACATAACAGAGGAAATCAGCGCCGCTCATGCCTGCGAGCGCTCCTCCGATTGCAGCGGTGATATGGTCATATCCCGGAGCAACATCGGTTACCAGCGGCCCGAGCACATAAAACGGTGCGTTTCCGCATAGATGTTTCATGATTTTAATATTGGTCTCGACCTGATTAAGTGGGACATGGCCGGGTCCCTCGACCATTGAAAACACTCCGGCGCGCCGTGCACGGTCAACCAGTTCGCCGAGTACTATCAGTTCGCTGATCTGTGAGCGGTCGGTGGCATCGGCAAGACACCCCGGCCTGAGTCCGTCGCCGAGGGACAATACGGCATCATAACGCTTCGTAATTTCGAGCAGACGGTCATATTGTGCGTACAGCGGATTTTCCTCTTCGTTATAGAGCATCCATTCAACCATGAACGCTCCACCGCGCGACACTACATCTGTCAATCTTCCCTGTTCACGGATTCGTTCGACCACGCTTCTCGTTACACCGCAGTGTACTGTGATAAAATCAACGCCTGCGACAAGGTGATCCTCAATAATACGGAATAAGTCATCGGCGGTCATATGCACCATGCCTTTGCGGTTACGGGCTGCCCAAACTCCGGCCTCATAAATCGGTACAGTCCCGACGGGAACTTTCACAGCATCGAGTATCTTTGATCGTGTTTTCGGAATATCGCCGCCTGTTGACAGATCCATGATCGTATCAGCACCGTACTCGATGGCACACAGGGCTTTTTCGACCTCCTCGTCAATTGAAGATGCATCGGAGGAAGTACCGATATTAGCGTTTACCTTGATTCTGAGTCCGTTTCCGATAGCGAGCGGTTTCAGCTTTCGGACAGCGCTTGTGCATGAGGTGATAATCCCGGAAGCTATACCGCCACGGATAGTTTCAGCAGATGTATGTTCACTCTGGGCCAGTTGAACGAATTCTTCGACTGTTTCGCCCTGTCCGGCCCGTTCGATTCGTGTCATAATATCTTTTTTTCCGCCTTTCGTATTGTTTTAAATGTGCTAAACTTATAATTTAACAAACAATGATTATTTTTCCAAGGATAAAGCGCAACAGATACACTGTTGGGGTTTATAATATCGTTCTCTATTAAATTTTATCGAACGGTTTACTATTGGATATTATTAATTTGCATATTGTGGTGAGTACATTATATTGGTTTAAGTGATGCACAAATCTATGAATTTTTTAACATTACAGGGAGATTTATGCTGATGAAAAGTTATTCCATTAGAGATAACCATCAGTACGGAAATGTTGGAGATTACTTAAAAGAAATTATTAAAACCAACTCAAGTGTATCTATCGTTTCAGCTTATTTTACGATATATGCTTATCATATTCTTAAACAAGAACTTGACGGAATAAACAGACTTCGGTTTTTATTCGGCGAACCTACATTTATTAAATCAATTGATCCCGACAAAAAAAATCATAGAAGTTTCCATAACGAAGACAATCAATTAATAATTCCCATTGAACAAAGACTAAACCAGAAATCAATTGCTATTGAGTGCTCCGATTGGATTAAAGAAAAAGTTAATATACGCTCAATGGTCAAACCGAATTTTCTCCATGGGAAAGTATACCATGTAATTCAGGAAAGCGGTATTGAAAAAGCAATTGTAGGAAGTTCAAATTTTACTGTTCATGGCCTTGGCCTCAGTGGAAACAGCAATATTGAACTCAACATGATAATAGATAGTGACCGGGACAGACAGGAATTAAAACAATGGTTTGACGATATATGGAATGATGATACAGGCCTTGTGGAAGATGTTAAAGAGGACGTATTAAAATATCTTGACCAGCTTTACGTCGAGAATGAACCTGAGTTTATATATTTCAAAACCCTTTATCACATTTTTCAGGATTATCTCGATGATCAAATTAAAGGGGGGCTGTTAAATGAAAAAACAGGATTCTTTGAAAGTGACATCTGGAATACATTGTACGACTTTCAGAGAGACGGAGTAAAAGGTGCTATCAATAAAGTTTTAAAACACCAGGGATGTATCATCGCTGATAGTGTAGGACTTGGTAAAACATATGAAGCGCTTGCTGTTATCAAATATTTTGAGCTTCTTAACAGCCGTGTTCTTGTGCTTTGCCCTAAAAAACTTACCAACAACTGGACCATTTATCAGGCAAGTCAGAATAATTCCCTCAATCCGTTCATCAAGGACCGCTTCAATTATACCGTTCTCTATCATACTGACATGTGCAGAACCTTAGGATGTTCAAGTGCTAATGGGATCGAACTCGATAACTTCAATTGGGGAGCATATGATCTCGTTGTTATCGACGAGTCCCATAATTTCAAGGGTAATCCTGTTGAAAAGAGTATGGAAGACGGCACCATTAAAATGAATCGCGCCAAATGGCTGATGGATAAAATAATTAAAGAAGGTATAAAAACTCGAGTCCTGATGCTCTCAGCTACACCGGTTAATAACACATTACGTGACCTGAGAAATCAACTGGCATTGATTACCGAAGGGAACGATGATGCCCTCTTTGAGGCATGCGGTATCAAAGATATTTCTTTCACACTTAAGAACGCACAAACACAATTTACGACATGGGCAGACCACAAGAAAAATCCTCGTAGAAATCTAAAAGACTTACTTGAAAAGCTTGATTCCTCTTTCTTCAAATTGCTCGATGAATTAACTATCGCACGCAGCCGTAAACACATCAAATCATTTTATAAGCTTGATAATATAGGCACATTTCCGAAAAGGCTTAAACCATTTTCAGTCTATCCGGAAATCGATATTCTTGACAGATTTCCTTCTTATGACCACCTGAACAAGCAAATTATGGAATATAAATTATCTGTATTCAATCCGTCGGCATATGTCAAAGAAGAAAAAAAACCAAAATACGAAGAACGTGCCGGAAGAGAAGTCCTTGGGTTCAAACAATCGGATCGTGAAAATTTTCTCATCGGTATGATGAAAGTTAATTTTCTCAAAAGACTTGAAAGTTCTATTGAGTCTTTTGAAATATCTCTGGACAGAACAATACAAAAAATCGAAAACCTTGAGAAAAAAATTAACTCATTTATTAGCGAAAAAAGAACTACTCAGGAAGAAACTCTCGATACCCTTGAACCTGATGAAGAGGAACTTGAAGAAAATGCAGATGACCTCGATCAATGGCAGGTAGGTAAAAAGCTCAAATTTGACCTTGCGGATTTACGGCTTGCTGAATGGCTTGTTGATTTGAAAAAAGATAAAACCGCTCTTGTCGATTTATATAATAATGCACGAGCAGTATCTCCTGAACGGGATGCCAAGTTTCAAGAATTGAAAAAAATAATTGAACAGAAAATCAAGAATCAGATTAATACAGGAAATAAAAAAGTAATTATTTTTACCGCTTTTGCGGATACCGCCGAATATCTTTATAACAATTTGAAAAGTTGGATACAGGATGATCTTAAACTAAATACAGCATTGGTCTCCGGCTCCCTTACGAAAACGACATTCGGAAGAAATGAGTACGATAGTATTTTAACCAACCTGTCACCTGTTTCGAAAAACAGATCAAAAATGGTATCGGCACCGCAGGAAGGTGAGATTGATATTCTCATCGCCACAGACTGTATCAGCGAGGGCCAGAACCTTCAGGATTGCGATTTTCTTATCAATTATGATATTCACTGGAATCCGGTACGAATTATCCAGCGGTTTGGCCGGATTGACCGCCTTGGCAGCATTAATGAAAAAATTCAGTTAGTGAATTTCTGGCCGACAAGAGACCTTGATAATTATATAAATCTCAAAGAACGGGTAGAAGCCCGTATGGCGCTGGTTGACGTAACCGCTACAGGAGAAGACAATATTCTCAATACCGAGCAGATTGAAGATTTGATATCCGAAGATTTAAAATATCGTAACCGACAGCTAAAAAAATTACGAGATGAAATCCTCGATCTCGAAGATATGGACGAAACGGTGTCGCTTACTGATTTTACACTCGATGACTTCAGGATAGAACTGCTCAGCTATATTGAGGCCAATCGTCAAAAACTGGAGAACGCGCCCTTTGGTTTGTATGCTGTTGTTCCGTCTCCTCTATGTAAAGAAGCAGAAGGAGATTATTCCACTCGCTTTTCTCAGACAGAAAAAGAAATAATTCGCCCCGGTGTGATATATTGTCTCAGGCAAAAGGGCGATACGGATGGTAATGAAAAGATAAATCCGCTCCAGCCTTATTTCCTTGTATACATACGAAATGATGGCACCGTAAGATATAATTATACCAATGCCAAACAGATACTTGAGATTTACCGTCTTCTCTGTCAGGGCCGAACAGAACCGTATCAAAAACTGTGTGAGCTTTTCAATGCCGAAACGGGAAACGGAAAGAACATGGATAAATATGCTACCCTGCTGAAAAAAGCTGTCTCAGAAATAGTTCGGGTTTTTAAAAAACGGGGCATTCATAAATTGTTAAGCGACAGAAGCGCATTGATTATTCCGAAAGAAAAGCAACTTAGTGAAGTGGATAACTTTGAATTACTGACATGGTTGATAGTGAGGTAATGGGTATGGTGAATCATGATTTAAAGCTCAGGATTAAAGATTCGCTCGGTTCATTTTGTTACGGCAATTTGTCAGATAACGCGCTCAACTTTTTCAAAACACTCGGTTATAATACTGACCGTCAGGCTCCATTGTCTGAGAAATCGTTTAATGAATTCAAAGCCTCTTATATAGAAAATAACGTTAAGCCATTCAATGAAGATAATGCGAACGCACAAGATTGGTCATATGTCGATCTACTCTTTCAGCTTTCAAAAGATGAAATCGTCGAACAAATCAGTATTTTCAATACGGGAAGAGTTGATAACACCATTATCGAATCTTACCTCTTTTTCGTGATTGAACTTAAAGAAAAACAGTATACACGTACAGCCCTGAGCCAGATAACGCGCGAAATCAACAAGCTCTTTCCCATGCCCGCCATGATTTTATTTAAACATGGGATGTCACTTTCCTTTTCTGTTATTAATCGAAGACTCCACAAACGTGATGAAAGAAAAGATGTACTGAAAAAAGTGACTCTCATCAAAGACATCAATATTGAGAATCCTCACCGGGCACATATTGAAATACTGAAAGACCTCTCATTTAATGAGCTTTTTCAGAAATATCAATTTGTGAATTTCAAACAACTGCACGAAGCCTGGGTGAAAACACTCGACACGAAAGAACTGAATAAGCGGTTTTATAAAGAGCTATCATGCTGGTATTTCTGGGCAATGAACGAGGTGTCGTTCCCCGATGATGTCGAGAAAAACGATGACATCCGTAACGCAACAAACCTTATCCGCCTTATCACCCGTGTAATCTTTATCTGGTTTATCAAAGAAAAAGACCTTGTACCCGACACTCTTTTTAATAAAACCGAGCTTAATAGTATTCTGAAAGAGTTCCTGAAAAATCAAAAATCAGGTTCCTATTACCGTGCTATTCTCCAGAATCTTTTCTTCGGTACCCTCAACCAGAAAATGGATGAACGCGGGTTTGCCAAAGATGGCAATTATTATGAAAATAGAAACGAATACGGTGTAAAAAATCTTTATCGATATGCCGATCTTTTTTCAATCAATGAAAAAGAAGCGCTTGCCCTTTTCGAAAATATTCCTTTTATGAACGGCGGTCTTTTTGACTGCCTAGACAAGCCGAATGATGAAGATAAAATTCTGTATGTTGACGGTTTCTCACGTAATTCAAAAAAACAAGCTTTTGTGCCGGACTATCTGTTCTTTTCCAGTGAGCATGATATTGATTTAAATACCGTTTACGGCACTAAAAATAAAAAGTATAAAGTACAAGGGCTCATCGATATTCTGAATAGCTACAAATTTACGATAACCGAGAACACTCCGATTGAAGAAGAAATAGCCCTCGATCCCGAGCTTCTCGGAAAAGTATTTGAGAACCTGCTGGCAAGTTATAATCCCGAAACGCAGACCACAGCGCGTAAACAAACTGGCTCATTTTTTACACCGCGTGAGATCGTCAATTACATGGTTGATGAATCGCTGAAAGCTTACCTGAAAACTCACCTTCTCAAATCCACTTTTATGAGAGAAGAAGATATTGAAGTAGCGCTAACATTTCTTTTAGAATACAGAGAAGAAGATCATTTATTCGATGATGAACAGGTAAAAATACTGATTCACGCCATTGATAATTGCAAAATCCTTGACCCTGCTTGCGGAAGTGGCGCGTTTCCCATGGGTATTCTTCATAAGCTGGTGCATATCCTTCACACACTTGATAAAAAGAATGAAAAGTGGAAAGAACGCCAGATCAATAAAGCGCTGCAGATCGATGACCCGGCAATCCGGGACAATCTTATCGAGGATATCGAATCTGCTTTTGAAAACAACGAACTTGATTACGGCCGTAAACTCTATCTCATTGAAAACTGTATTTACGGAGTTGATATTCAGCCCATAGCGGTGCAGATAGCAAAACTACGATTTTTCATCTCATTGGTGGTTGATCAGAAAAAACATCCCGGCAAAGAAAATTTGGGTATTATGGCGCTTCCAAACCTTGAAACTAAGTTTGTTGCAGCAAATACACTCATAGGATTAGATAAACCGAAACAGCTTACGATAAAAAATCCTGAAATTGAAAAAGTCGAGGAGGAACTCAAGCAACTACGGCACCAATATTTCAGCGCAAAAACACGCAAAGAAAAAATAACGCGCCAGAAAAAAGATAAAGCGCTTCGGGAGAAAATTGAAAAATTGCTCGTTAATGACGGATGGTTAACAAACACTGCTCATCAGATTGTTGATTTTAATCCTTATGACCAAAATGCTTCAGCTACTTTTTTTGACCCGGAATGGATGTTTGGTATGAAAGAGGGATTTGATGTAGTGATTGGAAATCCGCCGTATGTACAGCTTCAAAAAGACAGCGGAAAACTTGCCAATATATATAAAAATTGCGGGTACAAAACCTTCGAACGTACCGGCGATATATACTCACTATTCTATGAAAAGGGAATAAACATCCTTAAAAAAAGCGGGCATCTCTGCTTTATCACCAGCAACAAATGGATGAGAACCGGTTACGGTAAAAGCCTGCGCAGATATTTTTTGGAGAAAAATCCTGTTTTCCTCATTGACCTTGGCCCCGGTATTTTCGAAAGCGCGACAGTTGATACCAATATCCTGATTATTCAGAACGATGATAATTCCAATGGATTAAAAGGATTAACACTATCCACAGAAGCAAAAAACAAAGACTTTACAGAGTTTGTAAACAAAAATGCGGTCAGTCTGCAGAATATGACAGAAGATGCCTGGTTCATCGGCAGCGACGCAGAGCAGAAACTGAAAGAGAAAATCGAACGCATCGGCAAACCGCTCAAAGACTGGGATGTAAAAATAAATTTTGGGATTAAAACAGGACTCAACGAAGCATTTATTATTGACACGCCAACAAAAGAGCGTCTTTGCGCCGAAGACTCGAAATCCGCCGAGATACTGAAACCGATTCTCCGCGGACGGGATATCAAACGGTACCGTTATCACTGGGCGGGGTTGTGGATTATTGCCAGCGGATTTGATATTGATGTCCCAAAATTGTATCCCGCAGTTTATAAACATCTTCTTCAATTTGAGGCAAAAGCCAGGAAAAGAGATGATCAGGGTAAAAACTGGTGGAATCTTCGCGCTTGCTCCTACTATCCCGAATTTGAGAAAGAGAAAGTGGTGTGGAAAGCACTCAGTCTTGAACCTTCTTTTTGTTATATAAGAACAGTTATGTATCATAATGATAAAGCAAATATTTTGACTTCTAATAATAACGATTTGAAATATTTATGCGGTTATTTAAATTCAAAAATTTTTCAGTTTCTATTAAGTAAAATTGGTATCAATATGGGGAAGGGCTATGAATATAAAATCCAATTTCTAAATAAAATCTCCATTCCCCCGATAACGACTGAAAACCAACCGATTGCGGAAAAAATCGAAGTATTGGTTGATAAGATACTGGCAATTACCCAAGCCGACAGCAACTTTCAACAAGGGGTTGCAACCCCTTGCCCGGAGAAACAGGTGTTCGAACACGAAGAACAGATCGACCGGCTGGTGTA
>JAFGMP010000459.1 GCA_016927495.1 Candidatus Latescibacterota bacterium
CGCTGAATTTTATCCGAAAATCAAATGACAATCCGCCGCGCTGTGCCCCCCGTGATATATAGGGCAGCCGGGGCATCTCCACTTTTACGCCGTTTCTGCATTCCGGACCGGTCAGTTCAAGAATCAGGCCGTCACGGGTAAGGCTTGTATTCTCTTGCTGATTCCATAAACCTTCAAGCAGGGCACCATCGATTTCATGGACACGGGCAACCGTCTTCTGCGTTTCCGTCATGAAATAGCGGCCGTCCTGCTCGATAAAATCAGGGTAGCTCATACGGTTGCCGATGTTGTCGTCATAAATGAGAATCTCCGGCTGCGACCAGTAGATATAGCCGTAGCGCTCGACACCGCCGCAGAGCCAAACGGGGTTACGGCTGTCGTAGGATTTCCCGCCGTGATTGTGATACCAGTAGAGATACTTGCCGTTGGAGGCTTTCCAGACAAAATTTGCCGCACGGGGGTGTTTGACCCGTTTCCCGCCGGGTGTGTAGGTCATGTAGGATGTGGCTGTCCATGTCCGGCCGCCGTCACGGCTGTATGCATGGCATGGGGAACCGTCCACCGTCCGGTAGGTGCAGTACAGTGAACCATCGTTTAATCCGACCAGGTTCGACTCTTCCGCAATCGGCCCCTTGGGTGCAACAAGCCCCGATTCACCTTCGGGCAGAGTAATCCAGTTGATTTTTTCAGGATCCGACTCGGTCAGAATGTTGTCGCTTTTAAGAAAACATGCTTGGGAAGATTCGATAAATCCCTCGCCGAAACTTCCGATTTTGTTGAATCCGAGGTACATTGAACCATTATGAATTATGGGATTGCCGACTCCCCAGAAAAACAGCACATCGCCGTGGTAGGGGTTTTTACGGTCAATGTCCATAAGTCGAACCGGAATGGTATAGCGATTTTTCGACCAAGAAGCACCGTTATCGTCGGAATATTTGAACATATAAGCGCCGAGGGTATCCACACGTTTACGGGCATAATCGGTTCCGGCGATAACATCCCGCATGTTGTCGGCGTTGTAGGTGTAAAACGCATAAATCCTGACGCCCGGAATCTTAAGCGGCATAACCCACGATGCTTCGGGGCCGTCCGACGGTTCTATATCGACAGGCGCCGACCATGTTTTCCCCTGATCGGTACTGCAGATCGAGATGATGTGCTGTCCCCCGCTGCCCTCATGGCCTGATCCGGTGGTCATAGTGCAGGTCCAGCTTCCGTCCTCGTTGATTACCACATAGGGCTGATCGCAATAACCTTCGTCGGGAATGACCAATCCGGCTTCGATGTTGCGGGTGTCTTCCGGTAATTGATGTGTTTCGGACGGTTGTGTATCGTTTTGCGAAGTATCTCTATGTTTAGTATCGCATGACGAAACCCATAAGAATGAAAGGACACAACACGTCAGACATGTGAATATTTTGATAGATTTACACGTCATCGAAAAGTTTATGTTTTATTTCAGCCTTTATTTTAATCACGGCTTTGAAAAGATCACCTTCAGAACCGAGAGGAGCATGGACATCCTCGGGAAAGAAGACCGCAAATGTACCGGGAGGAGTCTTCACCCAAACGCTACTTTTGCCCGGAAAGAATTCAACATCTTTCTCATCGTTATAACCAAGGCCCGAACCCTCACAATCACTAAGATTTTTCCAGCCGATAAGATCGGTACCGGATAAAGTGCACTGGATATCGATATACTTTTTATGGCATTCAAGTTTTGTCTCATCTATGCCTTTACCTTTACGCCTCATAACGAGGATAAAGATTTTTTCGCCGTCTACTGTATAACGGCCGTCATCCAATGTTTCGATTTTTATTTCTTTCATAAAATTGAACGCTTTTTTAAATCCCGGGTGCAAGGGATAATACCGTTCCGCATTATCGATTCGATCAAGTATCATAATTGAATATCCTCCTTTTTAAAATTAAAACATGTAGTTTTTTTGTTTCATGCTAATATCCGGAAACTCTCTAACCTGCAATATTATTGATATTACAACAAATTCATAAATTCTCAAGAATATCGGTAATAATGTCGTTGACAATCCCTTTCTTGAATCCGAATTTTTTCGCTATCATTGAACAGAACTGAAACTCTTCATCAAAAATCTTACCATCAACCATCATCATCCCAATTAAAGCTGCAAGCTGGTCGATACGCTCTTCCTCATCCTCAGCTATTGTTAAATCTTCGGATGGCGCAGCGGAAAATATCTCTTCCAGTTGTTCTTCCTTGATACTCCACTCACGGGCTATTTTCTTAAGAAATTCCTGTTCTTCTTTATTGAACGTACCTTCAACGGCAGCCAGTGAAGAAAGAATACTTATAAACGAGGTTTTATCATGATGTTCAAGTTTCTTGTCGTTTTTCCCGGATTCAGTCATTATGTAACTCCCTATATTAATGTGATATCATCTTCGTTTGATCCCGCTTCAATTGAAGCGGGGATGATTTATTTATAGTCAGACCGGGGCCAGTAATGCGGTTCATGGTATCCGGGTACTGGCGGCGCCGGAATAAATTCTCAATTATTATGGTGAACCATACTTAAGATAACTAATATACGCAATAAGACAATAATTGTGAAGTATATTAACTTTGATGGTCACGGTAAAGAACATGGCCGCAGAATTTGCAGTGCGATGCATCGCTGTCGTGATATCTCAATCCGCAACTTGGGCATACGGTTTACTTTTTGTCGTTGTTTCATAACCATTCCCAGGTTTGACGGTTATGGTTGACTTATCAAATATTGTGTTTCCCCTGGCGAGGTTACATTCCTTTTTATAACATAGTTACTCTCCCACTATCAGTCCCGCCTGTTAGGGAATAAAAATAATACCGGATATGTATCATCTGAGAACAGGACACAAACAAAGAGATTGAGAAAATTATAATAATATCGATCATCTTGCCAGGCGGATTATTACAATCGATAAGATAGAACTGTTCTTTTCAGACAGAATATCAGATTTAGATTGGGTTACGACATTGTTTTTATTATTTTTTCCCTAAATCATGGCGGTTTTTCGAATCAAAAGTTTTATTGGACTATTGCGCTTTTTGTCGATACGTCTCCTTAGTGAAAGCGAGGTCGGCAGCCGATATCAGATTCTGCTTCAACAACTCACTCATCACGGTTTCAGTCATCTCGCTTCCAAACGGCATTTCGTATCGTAAATCGAGGACATACGCTTTAAGGCGAACTTTCAGCAGTGAACGTCCTTCAAAAATTTCATTTTTGATAATTATGGCTATTGGCTTGTTCAAATAAACATAACGGGAGACTGCCGCCGACCGGTAAGCTATCCTTTTCAGCTTAACAAGATCGATATTCGGAGGAATATAAAACTCCGCCACAACCTGGCAATAGAACTGGCCTGAATTCGAATTGGACACCGACTGGTTCACCAGATCACTATTGGGTATGGAAACAAGCGAATCATCCGGTGTTACAATCCTGACGCTTCTGAGGCCGATTTGAACTACTTCGCCGTAATGCTGGCCGACCTGAATCTTGTCGCCGACCTGAAACGGTCGGTCGAGAATGATCATTATCCCCCCGAAAACGTTTTTGAGTATGTCCTGCGACGCAAATCCTATTGCGATACCGGCAGAGGCGGTAACCGCAATGAGCGTCTGGATCGGCGGAGCAAAAATATCGGCGATGATCACATAAACGACAAATGACCAGCCTGCTACGCGGATAATCGGTATCAGACGTTTAATCAGCAGACGAAGGTTGGTCCACCGTTCGGCAAAGGTC
Source organism: Candidatus Latescibacterota bacterium (assembly GCA_016927495.1). Lineage (GTDB taxonomy): Bacteria > Latescibacterota > Latescibacteria > Latescibacterales > Latescibacteraceae > JAFGMP01. Next base: position 3,774 of record JAFGMP010000459.1, read on the forward strand.
TCAAGAAATCCTATCAGATATTTTAAAACAAACAGAGCGGCCAGAAAAACAAGTACGGCCCATACGATCTTTCCAAACGTGATATTCCATTTTATATCAGGTCGAGTCTCTGTTAAAACATCCTCGATGGAACCAGTAGTGACAGTCTGATCATGAGCCATCACCTCAACTTTTTTTATAGACACAAGTGTATCTGCAGATGATGATTCAGCGTTTTGAGGTTTTTCTGGCTGAGCAATTGCTTCCATAACAGAGAAAAATGAAAGAAATAAGACTGATAATAAAAGGATGAGAACTAACCTGTTTAACCTGTACATACCGGACCTCACTGCAGGATATTTTTAGATTGTAAGGCTTTTACAACCGGCCGATACAGAAACGGGTGAATACTATACTGCTCACCGTTCTTCTGCAAATAACCGTTACGGAGCATCCTGTTCAGAATCAACTCACTGTCTCTTATGTCCTGACTAAAAATAGTGGAATGCATTTCGGCGTTGATACGTTCGTGTTGTATCAGGGCTGCAAGCGAAAACAATTCTTCCGGGGCAAGCTGATAAACGAACGCATGATCGAATTCGATCTCCGATGATACAATCATTGTGTCTTTAGTCATTTCTTTAATAGCCATGAGCCAAAACAGGATCGCTACACGAATGTTTCC
>JAFGMP010000460.1 GCA_016927495.1 Candidatus Latescibacterota bacterium
AAAAGCCCGGTTTCACCATCGCGTACCGAGTCACGAAGCCCGTCCGCATCGGATGCCACAGCAATGGTACCGCAGGCGTTCGCTTCGATGTTGGTCAGCCCCCACCCCTCTTTGGGCGAGGGATTGACAATAATATGGCTGCGGCGCATCCAGTCGACTTTCTCTTCACTCGAAACAAAACCCGTGTACTCTATTCTTTTCGAGACATTCAACTGATCGGCAAGTTTTCTGAGTTCCCCGATGCCATCCCCCGAACCGACAATAACAAGCCGTGCGTCCGGCACAGTAGAGAGTACTTCAGGTAAGGCGCGAATTATAACATCAACACTCTTATACCGTTTGATACGGCCTACATAAAGCAGCGTAGGTTGTTCAAATTTTTTGACCGAAGCATCTACGGTATAGGTTTCATGATCCATACCGCAGTGCACTGTTTTGATTCTGTGCTTTTTAATTCCCCGTGTCTCTATGTCGCGGGCGGTACTTTCCGAAATAACCTCGAATGTCGCACGGCGGTAAACCAAAGGAATTGGCCGTTCCATCAGATAAACATATGATGCGAACACCGGATTTGTTTCATGAAATACGGCTGACCCGAATAAATGAGGAATCACTGCCAGAAGCGGTTTTTTCAGATAAAGCGGTGTGAAAAAAGGCACTTTATTGATGTCCTCGACGATAAGATCGTAATCCGCAAAACGGTCGAGCCGCCGTAGAAGGCCGGGAAGAAAAAAATTGAACGTTTCACGATTCCCGGTTCTTACCACCCGGATACCTTTATATTCATCATGAACTTTGCCACCTTTAAATCCTGATGCAACAAGGGTAACCTCATCGCCGCGCTCGATAAACCGTCGAAATATTTCAGTCAGGTGTACTTCAGCCCCTCCCGCCTGAGGATTTGCCATATCCATCCAGTTGACCAGCAGTATTTTCACCACTTATTCCTTTCACCGACACTCATGGCAAATGCAATGCCTCCGGGGATCGCTCCGGTAAATCCTGTGGCAGTCGCAAGAAAAGTATAAGACACAACAACGGCTTTATCGACGCCTGCTGTAGCGAACAACAGAAATGCAATGGTCTCGCGGACACCGACCCCGCCAAAAGAAATCGGCAGGCAAGCTACTATTTCTATTACCGGCACAAAAAGCGCAAACCATGCAAAACTCAGGTCGATACCAACAGCCCGCCCACAGAGATAATGAACACCGATACGGGATATTTGAATACAGCACGACAAAACGAAAACGGTGGCAAGCGTCGAAGGTGATCGGGTAAGCTCATGCATTTCGTTATAAACAGCAGTTAATTTATCACTAAAACTTTTCGGTACAATTTTGCCTAAACTTCGGTTAATCAATGATCCGAGAGGTTTATAAGCACATACGAAAAAAAAACCGGCAAGTATACCAAACATGAAGATCGCAGCGGGCAGCGCTTTGTTTGCCGGGCCGGAAGGCAGAAACAGAAATGCGCCGAGACTGAACAAAACGAGCACGAGGAAACCGATTACCCTGTCGGCAAGCGTCGAGGAAAACGATTGCGTGCCCCGGCCGGAAGCAACAGCGGTTTTATACACCCTAACCACATCCCCACCGATAAAACCGGGTAGAATGTAATTAAAGAACAGTCCCATAAAATACCGGCTGAGAATACCGGTAAATCCGAGACGGATTCCATGGAAATTAAGCAGCTTACCCCATTGCATCGCTCCGAGAATTCCGCTTAGTAAAAACAAACCAATTGCACCCGATAGCAGCAATCGGTCTGCAGACCACATGTTTGACAAAATTGTTCCGATATCATACTTATAACTGATATAGGTCAGAAGGACAAGGGATACTATTATCTTGAATAATTTTGAAGAAAAGAAACGCAAAGAACGACCCCCGATACCGGATTTGAAATATTTACAGGTTATGGTGACTGTATTGATTCCATTTTTTTGAGTATGGTTTCACGGTTCTGGCGGATTTCAACATCGCCGGGAATAATTGTCAGCAGACGGTCAGTCACTTTAAGCGCTTCCCCATAATTCTCCAGACTATAATATGCACTTATCAAACCCTTTAATACATCAGTATCTTCGGAATATCGTTCAGCTAAACGTTCGAATACTTTCAGCGCAGACTCATACATTTTAAAAGTAAGAAACCAGATTCCCGTTCTGACAGAAATATTTCGGTCATCAAGGAGAAGGCTGTCAATTTCCCGGGTAACAAAACGGTCGCATTCATCACTAAGGCCGCCATGACAGAGTGTGCTGTAAAGCAGCATACGGCGGTCAAGATCGGGAATTGTTAGTTCCATTGCGCCATCCGCAGCCCGCACAGCGCCATCGAGATTCCCAATTTCGATGTATTTCTCACACAACCGTATGAATGCCATGGAGTAGTTCTGCATAAGATTTACCGTATCCGGAGATTTGTAGACTTCGGGATCACTAATACCCCTATACGTGTACCGTTCAAATATATTTCGATCAAGCGCCACAGCATCGATATGGTACATATTGGGTGGCGCTTCATCTTTCACCAGTCTGTATACCATACCCTCCATGGACATATGCTCAAAAAGGCCGATCATGGCTGATGGATCGACTGTCACACCGAAATAAATCGGCCGTGACCAGTTATTCTCTTTGATAATATGTGCGACCATATAACCGGATACACTCAGAAAACCAACTCTTTTGCCCGATATACTTCCAAATAATGACGGCGGCATATTCCATGTCATACCTGCAATGGTAACCTCTTTCGGTTCTATTGTCCACTGTCGTGTCCGTCCAACAAGCAGCGTATTTCCGCAAAGCCGTTCATCGATAAATTTATCATTTAACGCTATCGGTACGGTCACATCCTCATCACGAAGCTGTTTTATATACCACGGCGCGTTCAGAAGGCTCAGGTTCACAATCCGTACATCACGGCGAAGTCCGAGCACCTCACGGGCATACCAGAGAGGATAGGTATCGTTGTCGCCGTTCGTGAACAGTATGGCATCGGGAGGGCAGGAATCGAGCATATTGATTCCGTAATCAAGAGGCATCATGTTTTTAGATCGGTCATGTGCACGGTAGTTGGTATAATCGGGGTCAACATGTCTTGAAAGTAAAGCGGATGGCACCATTGTGGCCACCACAACCACTATCACCAGTGTACCCGATGTTGTAAGCGTGGCGTTGTTCTGTTTTTCCAGCAATGTTTGAATTTTATTGAACAGGTAAAAAATCCCGAAACCGAGCCATACGGTAACAATCTGGTATGATCCAAGGAAAAAATAATCGCGTTCCCTGACCTCGGGATTTTTCATGTTGAGATACAGAATGAGTCCAACAAAAGCTGTGAAAAAATAGAGAAATATTACCCCGAACTTTTTCGGGTCGCGCCAGAGATGAAAAATCATTCCGCAAATAATCAGAAGCCAGAAACCTATAGAAACAGTGACCTCTTTTTCAATTAAAACTTTCATGCCGATATGGTCCGCTGACCGGTTGTTGGTGAATTTCATGCCGATACCGGGACCCCAATGCGGGAACTGTTCAAGCAGATACCTGATACCCATAAATCCGAACTGGTAACCGAAACTTCCGTTTCGAGCCATCATCCCTGTGTACATGTTACCCTGGGCATATTGCTCACGGTCGAGGTAATTGGTGTACCGCTCCCATGAGTCGGGATTACCTTCATTTATAACGGGACTTTTTGATGCCCTCACAACGATTGTAGGATATACAGAATAACCGATAGTATACAGCGTCAAACACAGCAGCACACCGAGTAGTGTTAACGCCCACTGTGAAGATCGTTTAGAATAAAGTCGTGAAAAGGCATATGGGCCGGCAAGGGTAAACAGCGCCGATACAAGATACAGAATCCCTCTGCCGCCAGCGAAACGAACCATACCGAAAATCAACAGTGATACGGCAATCACCAGCCACAGCCGCGAATCGCCGAACCATCCGGGTTTGGCCATAAACGCTAACAGCACAATGACCGGTACGATCAGCATCACATACAGGTGGATGCCGTTTCCGAGCCCTATAAGGTATGCAGCACACAGCAGATACCGGATCGCTCCGTGATTATCCTTATTTTCCTCCCATGTGAGCGTGAGCCAGAGCGCTGCCATGGAAAGAAAAAGACTCGGCATATAGGTCTCTATTTCGAGTGAGTTTTCCCAGAACTGGTGAGAGAAAGCAGCCATTAACGCCGCAACGGCTGCACTGAACATAACGGTGCCATCATGGAGGACATGTTCCCTGAACGGCGAAACCCTTGTAATGAGTTTCACAATAATAAGGTAGGTAAGCATCACGGTGAAAGCACCTGCAATGACAGCGATAATGTTCAACCGGTACGCTATATCGGCAAATCCTCCACCTCGAAAATCATAGAGCGGGATTACCGACATCACACGGCCTACAAGAGAGAGCAGCGGTGCTCCCGGTGGGTGAGGTATACCCATTATATATGAGCAGGTAATAAATTCTGCGCTGTCCCAGAACGATATAGTCGGCGAAACAGTCATCATGTAGACGGCTAAGACGGCTAAGAATACACACAGCGCAGCTATCTTATTGATACTTCGGGACGACACATTACCTCCTGACATAGTATACGATAAGAACCAGGTTTAAAATATAGGCAGGAAAGCATCTTAATCGCAAGTAATAATGATGATGTCATCTACAAGCATTAACTCAAAAAAAAATTTCCTAACATTCATCTATCGTCATAATAGCAGTAACTTAAATATTATTAAACACTTACGCATCACTAAATCTTGCCCTTTAATAATTTATTTATGATTAATTTAACAATATTTAAAAAAACTATTGACAAAGCCCCCCTATGCAGTATACATATACATGTAATTAGCAGGTAAATTAATATTAGTAAATTTTAGTTTAATTTTTTACTTACAACATAATGAAAATAATACGTGTATTTTTAATGATTTTTATGGGTTGCATGCTTGCGGCCAATGTGTATGCACAGGAATTTTGGAAGAATTACTCAACTGAGGACGGCCTTCCGGCAAACGAAATTCGTGCGATTGCCGAGGACGCAAACGGCATCAAATGGTTTGGCACCGACGGCGGCGGTGTGGCAAAACTGGATGGCGATACCTGGACGGTATATGATGAACGAGATGGGCTGATCTACAACAATGCCCGTGAGCTTGCTTTTGATAAGGATGGTGTTCTCTGGGTTGGAACACCGCGCGGTGTTTCGAGCTTCGATGGCAATAAGTGGACAACCTATACTACCGAAAACAGCGAACTGACGTCAAATCATGTGACTTCGATTGTTGTTGATGAAGCCAATGTGAAATGGTTCGGTACGTATGGCAAGGGAGTTTCCTGCTATAATGGCACAACATGGGAAACACTGTCATCGAAAAACAGACTGGCAGATGATTATGTTATAGCCATAGCATTCGATCGGGACGGCGCTGTCTGGTTCGGTACGCATAACGGTATATCAAAATACGATGGCACATCCTGGGTGACGTATACCACGGAAAACTCGGGATTACCGAACAATTTTGTCCCGGCAATTTTTATCGATAAGGACAATATCAAGTGGTTCGGAACAGCGAATGGAATAACCCGTTATGACGGTGAAAACTGGAAGGTATTTTCAGCCCAGTCGGACTATGATATTCTTGAAGACCGCACGGTGCTGTCGATAAACATGGATAATGACGGTGTTCTCTGGTGCGGCACATCGACCGGATTATGGAGTTTCGACGGTGAATTCTGGAAAAGTTACACCCAATATAACAGCGAGTTAAAGGGCGAGTCCGGTTTTTGGAGTGTTTATATTGACTCAAACAGTGATAAATGGATCGGTGCGAATAATATGCTCACAAAAATTGGTGGCAAATCGACACCGTTACAAAAACGTTCGGCCATCCCCATTCAGATGAAAATTACCGGTAATTTCCCCAATCCGTTCAATCCATCCACAACAATCGAATATTATCTCCCCGAAAAGGAATTTGTGAAGATAAGTATTTACAACATAACCGGTCAGAGGATTCGGACTCTTCTATCGCAGGAAATGCCGGGCGGTACTCATAGCATCGTCTGGAACGGAGAAAATGATCTCGGTTCGACTGCTGCATCCGGTATTTATATCTTTAAACTTGAAGCAGGTAAAACGGCTATGAGTCACCGTATGATGCTGGTTCGTTAATGTGTTAATTTCAAATTATGGAGTATAGGTCAATGAAAAAGATAGTATATACATGTATGATTATACTGCTTGGATTATTATTTTGCATAGGTTCTGCGTGGAGTAGCGATTCATGGTATGTTGATCCGGTAAATGGAGATGATACAATTCCAGCAGTAATGGCAAAAAACAATTCAGCTTATCCATTTCAGCATATTTGGAAAGCATTAACCGAAGCTAGCACAGGTGACAGTCTTCTATTGAAAAGCGGTGATTATGTAAATGAAGGGATTAAGAGACCTGAATCTGGTACTTATGGATATACATATATTTATTTTTTGATAAATCTATTAAAATGAATCGATTCAGAACAAATACACCAAGAATCGCTGGATATTTTGATCATGCCAACTCACCATCTGATGCTGATTCTCTTGTAAATTTATCGATTATGTTAGTTAATTACTCAGGAGTATCGGTAAAGAATATAGAATTTGATGGATATAATGATGTCTATGCTCATCCAGATTCATTATTACCACACCACGTCACAATTAGAATTACAGTAAATGGTAGCAATACAACTATTGATCATTGTGAGTTCAAAAATATGGGAAGAAGCTTAAACCTTTCTCTTAATCAAAGTGCTTACCAACATGAAGCAATTATATGTTCTCATACAGGCGGTACTGCGATCAATAACGTACAGATACTAAATAATTTATTTTTAGACAATCCCTTGGATACATCTCATGGTCATGAAATTTATCTAACAAAAAATTCAAATGCAAAAATTAAATATAATGCAATATATAACAATGGTGAAGGTGTGCCGATAAGATTTTCTAATAATTGTACAAATGCTGAAGTTGAGTACAATTATATACTTGGTGCAGCAGAACATGGATATATACATGACTGGAATAGTTCAACAATGTCTGTAAGTAGCGGTATTAAGGTCAATAATAATGTTTTTTCTGACAGTACTTTTTCAGGTGTCCCTGTCAATGGAGCTGAAATTAGTGACAATTATAAGGGACCTTTCATTAGCTCAGGAGAATCCCCAAATGATTTTTCAGGTTATATTACTGAATTTACTGGGAATTACATTCGCTCCGATGCGACGGACGATAATTATCTACATGGAGTAGCTGCTGATTCGGATAGTTTATTTTTAGCCTCATATGACAGCGATGAAGTCAGTGATGTTGATAGAATATACCTCTTTCCGCATCCTGGAGGCCCTATATTTAAACAAAATCAGGGCAAAACCGTTTGGGGATTTCGATGTTTTGGTGAGATGTGCCTGACAAACGATAAAATAATTACAGCTGGAGTCAACAACAATGGACAGTACTGTCTTGGCGTATGCGATAAAGTCAATTCAGGAGATGCATCAAATATAATCGACAATTCTACCACACCTATTACGGCACTTTGCTCGACAAATTACACCGATAAATTTTTAACAGCCGTAATCGAAAATAGTATTGCGAAAATATATTTAAGTTCTGAATCTGATATGACATACAGCGCTACACCAGTGTGGCAGTGTGCGGGTTTGGATTCAATATCCGCTATGACACATAATGGCTCAAACGGGATATCTTTTGTTGGTCGGAGTGGAACAAACGCAATATATTATTTTGGTGATCTTGAAATTAGCCCATGGCGTATTGATGTATCGGATTCTACATCCACGGGATTAGCAACTATAAATGTACCGGCTATGGCTTATACAGGGAGTTCTCTTATATCTGTAAAGGAAACGTCCAATTACACCTATTTTTACAGCGGCTCATCAAGCACGCCGTATACAACTTCTCTCTGTGATTCAGTTTTAACCTCTTCAAAAAAAGTACTGTCTATGGATGCGAACAGTTCATATCTTTATACAGTGCTCAGTAATTCAGGTTCAGATTATAATAGAAAATTATTTTTCACGGACGATACAACCGAGCCATTTAAAGATATATTGTTCTTTTCCCACTGGTGGGATGATGATTTTGAACAATAAATAAATTATTGAGTGGGGGTATTAAATACAATACCCCCTCGCTTATAATTAATTCAATTCCTTCATATACTGATTATCAAGGAAAAAAAATGAAAATAAAAGTTTATGTAATCCTGTTGTTATTATTTTCAAAAGTATCATATGGGAATGAGAATTGGACAACCTGGACTTCCCCCCCTACTGTTCTTTCAATTGCCTTTGAAAACAATACTATTTGGTGTGGAACGGACGGTGATGGGATTATAGCATATAATAAAATAACGGGTGACCAACAAATTTTTACGACAGAAAACGGTCTTATCGACAATTATGTATATAGTATTGCCATTGATAACGATGGCGTTAAATGGTTTGGAACAAAAGGAGGTATTTCACAGTATGATGGATATAATTGGGTTTCTCATCCAATCAATCAGGAAAGTTTCCCTTACGGAAGCAAAATTAATGACATCATAGTAGATCATCAAAATAAAATCTGGGTTGCGACATCAAAAGGTATATATAATTTCAATAGTACACAATGGGAAACAAAGCAGAGTGGTTATTTTAATTGTATAGCAATTGATAATAGAGGCATAATTTGGGCTGGTGACAGTCAATTTTTTCTACGCCTTGAAGGTACCGAAGCAATAAAAATTGGAAGTGATGTATCTGCAGTTAATGTTGGACAGGTAAAGGATATCATATATGATAAATACAAGAACAGAATATTTTGTGCTGTTCATAAAGGATTTGTAACATATGACGACGCCGCAGAAGAATTGACTGTATTCCCCAGTTTAACAAGCTACCAAGTAATTACTACCGATAATAATGGTACAATTTGGTTTGGTAACGATGAAGGCATTACTTCTATTTTTGAAGAAAAAACCACGAGATTTACTGTAAATGATGGTTTACCGGATAATAACATCAAAACTCTTGCTTTTGATAATGATGGAATACTCTGGATAGGAGACCAACGTGGTTTATCAAGTTTTGATGGAGAATCATTCAAGATGCATCTTGCCCCATATTCCAGCAATATAGCTTCAATTGTAATCGACAA
>JAFGMP010000461.1 GCA_016927495.1 Candidatus Latescibacterota bacterium
AAATTGAATATTTATAGTAATTAATAATCATTAATCAGTATTTAATATACCGCTAAATAGAACCGATGTCAAATGTTTTGATCAGCTGATCGATAATTTTTAACGGAGATTACTTTGAATCTGACTGGAGATATCGGGAACAGAGGGTGGAAATTCGATTCGAATTACTGCAGGTGGGATCAGATAGATAGAGTTCAAGCATTTCTGCCGCAAGCTTCCGGTACCTTTTATACATTTCTTCATTGAGAGAACTGCAGATATCAGCATTATACTTACGCCGTCTGCTTGAGCGTTTTTTCTCTTTTTCTATTAATTTGCGGATGTAAAGAGTATTTTCCAGCATTTTCGTGAGTGCCTAAATAAGGGATAATTCCACCGGTGTTTTTGTAGGATCTTTCTTTTCAACTGCCGGAAATGGTGTGCTTATCAGATCATCATGTTCAATATCAACCTTGTTTTGACTGAATGGATCTTTGGGCATTACACTACTGCTGAAATCAAGAACGGAATCTTTCTGCTGTTCTCTTACCGCCTGATCGACCAGGCGGTCATAATTATCGGTATAGATAACGGCATTCTTCCGGGCTCGGGTTACGGAAACATACATCTCATTATAATTCGTTCCATGTGTCTGATCATGAAGGATTCTAACTGAATCCAGGGTACACCCCTGACTTTTATAAGAAGTCACACTATAAGCATGGTCACAATACTGATAATTTTTAAGATTAAAACGGCAGGTAGTATCCTGAAAAAGCTCAACACATCCTAAATCTTCCTTGCGGACGACCGTGTGTTGTCGTTCGTTCTCTGCAGAAAATTCAACTGATACTTCACCGGTTTTACGGTCGGCGGCAATTACCCTGCATTCAGTCCCTTTGATGACAGACCCGATATCGGCCTGAAAAACGGCAGTAACTTCTGTTGAGGTAAGATTCATGGTAAAAACAGAATCTTGGGATCGTATCTTCCTGCGGTTGAAGAGAACCGCGACATTCCCGTACGAATCGATACTTTTTATTGTCCCGATTTTTCCGTTTTCAACGCGGAGCCTACGATCATTCTTCAAGGTGATGATGGTATCCCCTACCCCGAAAGATCTCCGATGCACATTAAACGCCTGTATCTTTGATGCTTCGTCAAAAAGATCAATAGTTGTGGAAACCACATTTAATGTCTTCTTGTCCGTGTACTCTATAGTGAGCGTATTTTCCTGAACATTCACATCGGTAATCGTAGCAGACGTCCCCTTTTTAATTTCACCTGATTTTTTCTGGAAAAAAATTCTCTGTCCGGGCCGGTAATTATTCGCAAAACGACGCATGTTTCCTGAATGTCCCGCACTCTGAAGCACGTCGTGTTCATATCCCTTCCGGACGAGGCCTTTATCAACCAGGGCTAATCTTATATTCCGGTTTAGTTCATGACGGTCTGCATTGGTTGAGGCAAGAACAAGGCTTTGTATATTATCTTCACGGTCGTTGAGATAATCAATTGCAACCTTTGCAAGCCGGGATTCTCGATTAACGATTTTCTCAATACAACCGAAATTCTTCATATTATCAAAAGCCCGACGGACGCCTTCGGGTGAACGCTTTTTAAATTCACCAACGATAGCTTTCATATGTGCGGTCTGCTGACGTTTATTTTCCGTTATTTCCGCATAGGAGGTGGCAGGATGTCTCTGCAGGTCACTAAACATTTTTCCCTGATCGACCGCCATGAACTGTTTGCTGTCACCGATCAAAATAACTTTCGCCTGGTGTTTTTCCGCTTCCTTTAAGAACCGGAACAATTTCCGGCTGCCGATCATTCCCGATTCATCTACGATCCAGAGTTCCCCGGATTTGATATCGGATTTCGAAGACTCAAAATAACTGTCTACCGTGGAGGTTGTTATTCCGGCAGATTGTAGCTCAACAGCAGCTTTCCCGGTCGGAGCAAATCCTCTTACTTCATGTCCGTAGTGTTCCATCAGTTTCCTGATATGTTCGACTGCGAAGGTTTTTCCTGAACCCGCATCACCCTGAATAAGTCCCAGAAAATTTTCAGAAGTGCATACCGTTCGGACCGCGTCCTGTTGTCCCCTGCTGAGTTCAATACCGGAACCCTCAATTTCCCGCAGATACTCCGTAACGGCTTCGCCACTGACATTGACCGAAGAGGTACCACAGTTATTTCGAGCAAGCTGAACGATTCCCCGCTCAACATTTTCTATCTCTTTTGTTGAGTAATACTGAATATCAGGACTGATTGTTTTTCCCACATAAAGGTTGCGGTTTCCGATATGTATCAGTTCTTCAAATTCGTTGAAGGCGACACCTATTTCCTCTGCGCTGAATCGACCCAAACCGATCTTCAAAGCAAGTGTTGTAACAATCTCTTTTCTGAAGGCGCTGTGCTGTTCGGTAATATCCTCAAGTGCCATCCGGATGCAATCATGTATCGTCAGTTCCCTTTCATCATTTTGACTGGCACTTTCATGCAGTGCAGTTTCACGGACTGTTTCAAGCGATGATCCTAATTGCAGCAGTCTTTCCTGAGCTCTTTCACGAATGATTTCAATATCCGTTTCCTTTTTCCGTTTGCGCGACATCAGACAGGCGACCTCGGCACGTTTACCCTGACGCTCGAACTCATTTTCAGGCTGTTCTTTCAATATCTTTTCGATCTGTTTTCGTCTGGTTGAAAACTCGTCAATAATACTCCTGTCTACACCGGCAATTTCAAAAAGTCCTTTATGGCGCTCAGTAACATCAATCCGGTAACCGAGTTTCTGCAACTCAACAGCCAATTGATTACGGTATACCTGTCCGATGAAAAGCTGATTTTTAAACATCTCCCCCATCTCAAGAGCTCGATATTTGCCGTCACGTCCTTTCGTCATGTTCATAATCACACAGTGCGTGTGAAGTTGCGGATCGAGTTCGCGGGATTCATGGTGATTGAACCGTGCGGCAAGAAGATTTCCGGTACGGTAGGACCTGCACCCACCGGCTCCTTCGCGCGTGATCGCAAAGCTGTTCTGAATGGTTTCCAATGCCTTTGTTACTGCGATTGAATGAAACTGCTCAATCCGGTCATCAGTGTACGATAGAATTGAAACGGATTTGGGACAGGAAAAAGTGAAGTCCACGTAAGATCTGCGATTTCCTTTGTCCGCATTCCGGACGAGTGGATTTCCCTGCAGATCGTATCCTTCCAGTATTCGGCGGAATTGATCCCGGTTGATTGATTCGTCCAATTCAAGTTCACCGACACATTTACCGAACCATACACCATGTTTACTCTCTTTAGCATAATAAGAATCCGCTTCGAAGTATTGCATCCCCGCGCTTGCTGATTTTGGTTTGGAAATAGAGAGCATATAAAGTGGGAAATCAGACTTGAGTTTGAAGATAAGAAAGAAGACGTTCCGCATCGTTTGAAGAGACGAATTCCATGAACCTGACGAAAAGATCATTAACCTTTTCTCGTGATATTTTCTCACAATTTTCAAGTTGTTCTTCAGAAAGTTTCCCGGATACCTCCTGTCGGTTTTCAATACTCAGGAATTTATAAAGAGATTGCCGGTATTGAAGCATCATAAGTGCATAGAGTTTTTCCTCCCTGTTCTTGGTTTTAACGTATGCTTTGTCGAAATGTTCGGATAGTCTATTGAACAGTTCAAGTGCTACCTTTCGGGAGAAATCCTCCATACGCGGTTTCTCTGAATCAGTAAGGTCATAACCTGCGATATCTTTTTCAAGGAGACTGGTAAGATAAGTGGAAGGATCCTTACCACATTCATCCGCACGTTTATAAAGATTTGCTTTCATGGAAGGAGAAAGACGGAAGTTGAAATACTCGGTTTTAGATTCTTTTAGCATAAATAACCTTTAAATAGATCATATTACGATAAATAATAATTAAATATATCCATATAACAATAATTAATCAACTATTAAATGCTTTGTAATACATGTTCAGCACAGGATAGTGCGAGGGGTGTGTCAAAATGGGCGGGCCGGCGGACCGTGCATTTTGGGGAAGTACAGCGCAGGGAGGTGGTGTTCCCGAAAAGGCTTACGCTTCGGGAACGGAAGACTGCGAATGTTGTGACTGAATATGATACTCAATAGAGGGCGGAATACACTACATATTTCTAAATATTACTAAAAAGGGAGATTTAATACAAAGCGGAAACCTTAACTACTCCCCTACTCGGCTCATCCGGAAGGTTGAATCGCGTTGAGATGTGACTGAAGCTCTTCGGAAAATTTATCCTCGAATATGGCAGTTATAAGAAGCTCGGGAACCGTGTACCGCAATGTCAGATCACCTTCAAATCCTGAAGAAACCTGCCAGGAGCCTATAAGGCTGGCGTCATAAATTACTTCATTACCTCTTACCTCAACGCTCCATCGCACATCGGTAGTAAGAAGATTGTTCACGATACTAATAAGTGATTTCTTATCAAAAAGATGTTCCCTGAGAATTTCCGGTAGATCAGACACACTGACTTCATAAAAATGATTCTCCGGTTGATGTTCAGAAATCCGTTTTATAAGAAAAAGATAAAAATTTCTCTCCGTCTCGCTGAGACCATCAAGAAAATCAAATGAAAATATTTTCATGATACTTTGTAATTCTTTCTGTTTTTAATAAAATATTCTATAGCTATTAATTTCTTATTATCATCATTGAACTTTGTAAAATTGTACACGTCATTTTCACAAGCCTTGTAAATTTCCTTTTTTGTCTTTTCATCCAGTTTTTCAAATTCCTCGGTATTGTGTCGCATACTCTCCTCGGCAATCCGATCCTTCATCACCTTGCGAATCTCATGGTCCTCCTTCGATTGCTGAGCCTGTCGAAATTTGGCCAATTTATCAATATACCGGGCATAATCATTCGTTATACATGTCCTCAAAAACCCGAGAAAATTTGATACGGCTCCTTCCCTGTTCTGCCTTTTCGCATACTCGATATTATTCATCAGAAAAAGATTTATATCACAATCAGGATTCTTTCTTGTGACTTCATCAATAATCTGCTGGACTGTTTTTTTATTCTGGAAGAGCTCTGCAAGTTCTTCCGCTACCTCATATTTGAGTTCATGAATCAACTCATCGGCTCCACCAAGAGATAACTCTTCCTGCTTCCCTTCGAATTTTTCAGCATTGGTCAGTTTTATTCTGAAATTAACCGCAACCACCTTCCGGTTGACACGCTGAACGTCCTCGACTTCAGCATACAGGCCGACATCACTCTCATTGAGAGATTTCAACGGTAATTTGATACAGTCCCGGTTTAAAAATTTAAAACTCTGGAATCGCTCCGGCGACACATTGAGCATCCGTCGAATATCGGAAACCGAATACCAACGGGTAACCATCTCTGTATTACCACTTCGATATAATTCCTCAAGAAAGTATTCATAATAAATCACTTCATACTTGGATTTAAGTTTTTTCTGCACTCTCAGATCAATTAATGCGTAAATGTTAGGTTTTTGCAGTATACTCTTGATTTCGGGACTTAAAGAAAATCGTATGAAATTCTGCTCGTCATCAAAGAGGTAACTGGCTATAAAACCGGTTCCCCCCGCCTTGTCCCAATCATCCTTGTTTTTCTTATCCTGTTTGAAGATATTGTAGCGCAAACCGGATACACGAAGCTGATTGAGCGCATCATCAATATCTTTTTTTACACGTTTCTTCCAGCCAAGAAACTCCACAATATCACTTACTTTCACATAGTAATAATCAGACTGAAAGTTATCGTTCTCATAACAACACTTATAAAGGATATTGAGAATCTTATGATCAATAAGGGATAACTGCCCCTCAACATGAATAGTAGCGGTATGTTTTTTAAAAGGAGCTTCAGGATCGAGTGAAGAAACGGTAACAGGAATATTCATGTCATCCTAACGATAATAATGATAAAAATCGTTCAAACATATTCTCTTTCAACCACGATTCCTTAATAAGATACTATAAAGAATCACCTTTGGTAAGAAAAAGATCACCTTTGGAAAAAAAACAATCACCTTTCACCTATTTTCTGAATATAAACCAATAAAATTATAGATATCACCTTTGGAAAAAAATCAATCACCTGTTAAATTCTGTTGTTATCAATATTTTTCAATCAAAAACATGCTCTTCATATTAAAATCAATTTCCGTCTCAAATTAACCAAATCACCTTTCGTAAGAAACACATCACCTATGGAAAAAATTTAATCACCTTTCACTTATTTTCATTATTTTACAATTGAAATCATTATTTTTTTTCCAGAAACGGATATTTTTATTATCAACGATTAGCAAGCAAAACCAATCTGGTTTTACCGGCAACGATAGGTGAAAAGCACAGTTAAAAATCAATTCATTAATCTAATAAACTACTTTTGGTAAGAAAAAGATCACCTTTGGTCAAAAAAAGATCACCTTTGGGATATGTAACATATTGAAAAACGTTAATCAGAGCTGCAGAATGAAGGTAGTACATTAGTGTTTAAAAAATGAGTCGAAAGTTTATCTTTTAAAAGGTGAACGATGATTCACTTAGAGCCATTTATGCTTTGGAATATCAATATCTGAAAGGAAACCGTCACCCCAGGTAAGAAAAAGATCACCTTTGGTCATAAAAAGATCACCTTTCGGATACGTAACTCATTGAAAGTCTTTATTGAAAAGAAAAAACATAGAGTTTTCACATTAATCATAATGACAGCTATATCAAACTATTAAAAATAGTATAAATACTGTAAATTTTAATGTATTTTAACAGTATAAGCTAAAA
>JAFGMP010000462.1 GCA_016927495.1 Candidatus Latescibacterota bacterium
AAAATTTTGAATAAATTCTGAACTGACTCTGTATATCTCATATAAAGGGAGATTCGTGACAGGAAAGAAGCAGATGAGCATGCAGGCAGAAAGCGTACTAATTGAGCAGTGCAGGTCAAAGAACCTGAGCGCCTACCGTATTCTTGTGGAACAGTACAAGAAACAGGCATACGGTTTTGCTTTTTCGTACCTGAAGAATGCCGAGGATGCTCTCAATGTATCGCAGGATGCTTTTATCAGGGCATGGAAATCCATAGACACCTTCGAGAAAGGCAGGAGTTTCCGGCCATGGCTTTTCAGTATCGTAAAAAATTTGTCATTGAACCTTATCGAAAAGAAAAAGAGCCTGCATGAGATTTCACTCAACGAGGCTATGGAGGAAAGCGGGTTTGATATTGCCGATACCTCCGATGATCCGCAACAGTTGCTTGAGAAAAAGGAAACCGGCGACATGGTGTGGAAAGCGGTTATGGAACTCAAAGATGAATTCAGGGAAGTAATAGTTCTGAAACATTTTCAGGACCTTTCCTACAGAGAAATCGCAGAAACTGTCGGAGCGCCCGAGGGCACTGTGATGTCACGGCTTTATCATGCACGGCTTGCGTTGAAAAAGAGCCTTGAAACTGTTGTGTAAAGGAGTTGATTTTATTGACTTTACAGGAACATGAAATAAACCTGATGAGATATTTTGACGGTGAAATGGATTCACAGGAACGTAAAGATTTCCAAAAACATCTTGAAACCTGTGAAACATGCAAAAAGGCACTCGAAGAAATGTCTGCGCTTAAGGAGGTGACCGATTCGATGAAGATTGCCGATCTGCCGGAAAAAGTATGGGATAAATATTGGGACAATGTGTATAATAAACTGGAACGCAGTGTTGCCTGGTTTATCTTTATTATGGGTACACTCATTCTTAACGGATACTGGATTTACCGTGTAATTACCGATCCCGGTCTTTATACGATAGCCGGTCTTGGCGTAGTTTTGACCCTTGTAGGTTTTGCAATACTGGCCCTTTCTGTTTTGCGGGAGAAACTCACCGTGAATAAACATGATCGTTATATTTCGGAGGTTAAGCGATGATTGTCGTTAATACTGACTTTATACCCGGTAAAAAAATTGTGAAAACGCTGGGTATTGTGAGAGGAAACAGTATTCGGGCACGTCATATCGGCAAAGATATTCTCGCCGTATTTAAAAATATAGTCGGCGGTGAGATCGAAGAATATACGAAAATGATGGCTGAATCCCGTGAACAATGCCTTGACCGTATGAGAGAAGATGCCGAACAGGTAGGTGCGGATGCTATTATTAACGTACGTTTCTCAACATCGAGCATGATGCAGGGTGCAGCAGAACTTCTCGTTTACGGCACCGCTGTTAAACTTGAGGACTGTGTTTGATTTTCAATTATACGGGTGTAATACGTATAGCAAATTATGCAGTTTACAATTTTATTATTAAACTCCTCTTTGTAGAACATGTTGGATGAAATAGGTTCGGTTTACCGTTGTAGGGGCGCATCGCGATGCGCCCCTACTTAGGTTGATAGAATTTCTCGTGCTTCATAAAATTTTAACCACACTCAACTACTCATACATTATTCCTTACCTAAAAACGGGTAACGGTAATCCGTGGGCGGTAGGAATGTTTCCTTAATCGCCCGCGGAGATGTCCATCGCTCCAGATTAAGCCAGCTTCCGGCTTTGTCGTTCGTACCGGATGCCCGTGAACCGCCGAAAGGCTGCTGCCCGACAACCGCTCCTGTGGGTTTATCATTGATATAGAAATTACCTGCCGCATGGCGAAGAGATTTGACAGCCTTTTCGATGGCAAACCTGTCCTGTGCAAAGATACTCCCGGTTAAAGCGTATGGGCTTGTGGTGTTGCATAGCTGGAGTGTGTCGTCAAACTGTTTTTCAGGATAAACATACAAGGTAATTACCGGTCCGAAAATTTCTTCACACATCAGCCTTGACCTCGGATCTTTACTTACAACAACTGTCGGTTGTATAAAATACCCCTCAGAATCATCATAGGTACCACCGCATATAATATCCATGTTGGGATCTTTACGGGCAAATTCTATATATCCGGTAATGGTTGAGAAAGCTTTTTTGTCGATAACCGCATTCATGTAATTGCCGAAGTCGCATACATCGCCGACTTTGATTGTAGAGATTTCTTCAAGCAGTCGTTTTTTGACTTTTGGCCATATACTATCGGGTACATAAAGACGGCTCGGTGCGGAACATTTCTGGCCCTGATATTCAAATGCGCCGCGAACAACAGCGGCAACCACTGTTTCGATATCTGCCGAACTATGTGTAAAGATAAAATCCTTTCCTCCCGTTTCACCGACAATTCGTGGGTAGGAATAATATTTGCGAATATCAGAGCCGATTGCAAACCAGATTGTTGAAAACACATAGGTAGAGCCGGTGAAATGCACACCTCCGAGATCGAGGTGGTTAAGAATGGGAGGTGCGATGACCGGTCCCGGACCGGGAATCATGTTGATGACACCATCTGGCATTCCGGCTTCTTTGAGTACTTTCATGATGTAGTACGCAGGCAATACCGCAGCCGATGAGGGTTTCCAGACAACCGCGTTTCCCATAAGCGCAGGTGCGGTTGGCAGATTACCCGCAATCGATGTAAAATTGAAAGGCGTGATAGCGAATACAAATCCCTCCAGCGGCCGGTGTTCCATATAATTCAGAACGTCTTTCGTGGATATCGGCTGGTCATCGTAAACATTTGTCATGAAGTAGGGATTGAACCGCCAGAAATCTATCAGTTCACACGCCGAATCTATTTCAGCCTGATGACATGTTTTGCTCATACACAACATTGTCGCTGCGTTAAGTATCATCCGGTACTTACCGGACAACAGTTCCGCAGCCTTGAGCAATACGGTCGCCCGTGACGACCACTGCATTTCGCTCCATTCGATTTTCGCTTCATTAGCGGCATCGATTGCCAGTTCGGCTTCTTTTACTCCGGCACGGTGGTATTGGCCAAGAACCTTTTTTAGGTCATGCGGAGGATTCATGTCGACAAGATCACCGGTCGATACATCACGGCCTCCAATAATACAAGGTACTTCGATCTGATTGTTGAGGATATCATTGAGAGCTGCTTTTAACTCGTCACGTTCCTTACTTCCGGGTGCATAGGAAAGAACGGGTTCGTTTTGAGGCTTGCGGATATGAAAGATACCGTTGAACATAAAAAAATCCTCCTTTTACGAATTTATAATTGGAAAATTCTGATTCTTTTACGTGATAGATATCGGATTGGTAAAGAAATTATGGTTTTTAATACATACCCGGTATTTGCTTGATTTTCATGGATTATGGCAATGGTATTGTTTGTATTAGCAAAGTATATATCCATTGCACTTTCCCCTCTTCTGCGGACAGCATTGGGGAATTGAAATTTACATTTTTAACTTATTTATGCAGCGAAGCTGTCTAATAACAAAAGAATATACAGTATGTTTAACTATCGTATAAATAAATATATAAAATTAGTGAAAACAAGTAGTTTTAATTTGCTTGTTATTTATTCTTCAATAATCGTCTTTATTCTGAACAGGTCGCCGTCAGCCGGAGCTACAACAAAAGTAAATCCGACAAATGATGAACTGCTCAGTGTGTCCCATTTTCCGGTTTTTTTATTGAATTTATCGATGCTGTATTTATATTTTTTCGGTGTATGCCATGGGGCGATACCAAGCCATTTCGACTGGAGCCGTACAACAACACTTTGTGCATTGGCGTAATCGCGGTTGCTGACCATCAGATAATCCGTACCATCATGGTCTTTGAACATACCCTGTACCAGTCCCGGTTTGGTTTCCTCTCCGATAAGATGAACCCAGTATTCTTTTGGTGCTTCGCTGGTTCCGAGGGCCAACGGGGGAGTATGATACACATCGACGGATTTGAGTTTTACCAGTTCCGGGCCTATCAGCTTCAGTTCGGTGTTTAGAGCCTTCACATCTTTTCCGGCCTGTGTCAATTCAGTACTTTCCGGTTTGAACATGGCTGATGCATT
>JAFGMP010000463.1 GCA_016927495.1 Candidatus Latescibacterota bacterium
GCGCCCCTCGTACGAGTGGTACCAGAACCGGCCGGAAAACCCTGAAATGCAGCTGACCTTTCTTGTGACGCCTGTAAAAAAATAAACATACAACTGCCTGCCGGTGTTGTTCCCGGCGGCCAGTTTTTTACTCTGTTCTAACCTCTATGTGTGTTTTTTCACTTTTAACTGGAAACCAAAACAGCTATACTGCTTTCATCTCTTTTTTGCAGCCACAGTGAGGAACCCTTGATCGTGATGGAACGCAAAACCGCAAAATACCGCATGATGGTATGGGTTGTCGCGGCAGCCGCCCTTGGCGGTGGAATACCGGCATTTTCGAAAATGGCCCTCACAGTACTGTCTCCATTTACGTTTCTGTTTTTCAGGTTCGTGTGCGCGGCTGCTGTTCTCATACCTCTGTTCATACGGGCAAAAGAAACAATCGCAAAGTCGGACAGAATACCCCTCGTTCTCATTTCCCTTCTGGGTACCGGGAACGTTGTGTTTTTCGCTTTCGGGGTTCGGGGGACGACCGCCGTCTCTGCTCAAATTTTATACGGAGCAGTTCCCGTCATCGCGCTGACCGCATCGGTAATCGCGTTACGGGCGCCCCTGACTATCCGCAGCTTGGCAGGGGTCGCCGCAGGTCTGGCAGGTGTCGTAATCATTGTATTTTCGCCGCAAATGGAAAACACCGGCCCGGCATCGGTATCCGGGGCGTTATTCGGTAATGTTCTCGTATTTTTCGCTGTTGTTTCGTACTCTCTATATACTGTTGCCTCTAAGAAGGCACAGAACCGCTATTCGCCATTGTTGTTGACGACGATCATGGTGCTGACCACCCTCGTGTTGCAGTCCGGGCTTGCACTTACAGAGGCAAAGAGCTTCCAGCGTATGGCCGCATCAATAAACAGCTCAAGTGTGATCGGTGTGGTTTACGTGGGTGTGGCGGGTACCGCAATGTACGTGCTTTTGTATCAGCATGTCATTAAAAAGGCAGACCCGGTTGTCGCTTCCATGACATTCTATCTGCAGCCGGTATTCAGTTATATATGGGCGTTTTTTCTTTTGGGCGAAGGTCTGACGTTAAGCCTCATCGCAGGGGCAGTCCTTGCGTTTATAGGAGCAGGTCTGGTTACCCGCAAAAAGGATGTGAAACAGAATGCATGAAAACGGACAAACCGTGTACTGGCTGCCGGTATGAAGTACCGAAGGATACATATCCTGGGCGCGTCCGGTGCTGGAACAACCACCCTGGCAAAGGCATTATGCGAACGAACCGGGGCCGACCACTTCGATTCGGATGATTACTTCTGGAAGGTAAAATATACACAACCCTGGCCCAGGGAGTTACGGCTCCAGATGTTAAGAACCGGTTTGGAAGCATCGGATTCCTGGATACTTTCCGGGGCGCTCATCGACTGGGGTAATCCCCTCATACCGCTTTTCGAAGCGGTAATATTCTTATCGGTTCCCAACGAGATACGGATGGAACGCCTTAAAGCCCGGGAAAAACAACGCTACGGTGATGCCATTTTGCCGGGAGGCTCAGCTCATGAAACATTCACGGAATTCATTACCTGGGCAAACCTCTATGAAAACGGCGGAATGGATGTCAGGAGCCGGATTCAGCAGGAAGCATGGATTACAGACCTGTCATGTCCTGTACTGTGCATAGATGGAAATCGTCATTTGGGACAGATTGTGGATGAAGTGCTGGATTTTATTGGTGTATCTTGAATAAGTAGAATTTCAGAGTGATAGTGAATGTAATTCTAACAGAGCCCTAAAGAAAACTTCTTCATCACAGTGCATTCTGTTGCGCATGGAAACAAAACGTATCGGAATAAATTATCCAATATATAATCCCGACGAAATTACTGTCCGTAAGGATCTCCTGTACCTGCAGTCCTGCGGTTTTGACTGTATTGAACTCTCGCTGGATAGCGTTCCCCTAATAATCGGCGGAGAGATGAATATTCATTTTGCAAAATATCTTGAGAATATTTTGTACGACATGCCGTTCGCTTATTCCGCACATTCCAGCGGGAAACTTGATCTGCGTAGTTCTGCAAAAATATCGCTGCATGAGAAAGTGTTGTTTTCTTCGATCGATGTATGTCAGAGATTCGGGTGCTCTCCCCTCGTTATACATTTCGAAGAAGATAGCAGAATCTCTTCCGTCGAAAGAGAGTTTCTTTCCATCCATGCAAAAGCGGCCCGATATGCCGCCCAATGCGGGGTGCTGTTATGCATTGAAAACATTGAGGTTGAACGCATAGATCCGGTTCTCGAATTTATAAGAAAAGTAAATGACGCGAACCTGCAGATGACTCTCGATGTCGGGCACGCATATTTGGCTTCGCGGTACTTTGGTGAAGACTTTTTAGAAGTACTATCCATGGCTAAACCATATATCGGACATGTGCATTTGAGCGACAATACAGGAGATTTTGAAGAAACCCGCATATCAAACCGGGAAGCGTATGATGCGATGCCGATTTCTTCGAGAATTACTTTCGGACAGGGCGATATTCACTTACCCCCGTTCTGGGGATCGATTCCTTATCATGATGTCTTTGAGATTCTCAAAGGGTTTCCCGGGAAATATATCTGCGAGTTCCCTGCGAATACATTCAAACCCTTTCTCATAGAGACGGCGCAGGATTTGCGGGAATTGATAGGTTTGTAGTGGAAAAGACAATGAAGACAACTATTGAGTTCTTTCACACAGCTTCTCCCTGGAACATCGTATGGGCACACGGGGTAAATAGTGCCGCAATGCTCGATCGTATGCTCAATGACCCGAACATCATGATGATTGAGGGGGATGTCTCTTCGAATGAAAATGGAGACATTATCATGGCTCATCCTCCGGAAAAGTCGAGCGATCTGCTGTTTTTCGACTGGGTTCGTCGATGCGTATCTGCGGGAAAGGGAATTAAACCCGATTTCAAGGAAGCCGGCATTATCGACAGGGCACTGGAATTCATCGCAGATGAGGGTATCCGGGTACCCGTATTCGTGAATGCAGATGTAATAGCCGGCCCGAATTGTGACGAGACCGTGATCGACCCGGACTGGTTTATTTCTCTTTGCAGACGATATCTGCCCGCATCCGTCCTGTCGCTTGGTTTCTGTGTCGGTGCTGGAGCTGATTACAGTTTTCATGAAAAACAGAACATGGTTCAGTCCATGAGGAATACAGCCCTGGCCTGCACAGGTGATGTGACCATATGTCTGTGCACGAGTTACCTGCGTGATAATTACGAGTTATTCCTTCGTTATTTGTTTGATCTTGATGTTTCCTTTACCTTGTGGAATTTCGAACCGGTCACACATGAACTCGCCGAATGGATCAAAGATCGATTTCCAGAGGACAGGTGCTTTTACGATTTTAAAGATCAGACAGGCGAGCCGTTGAGAATCTGAATAGAGGCTTCTGCAATCTTTCTGTCAAGGTAATCTGCGGTGGCTAATAGCTCTTCCGGATTGTCATTTTTCGTCTCCAGCATCAACACGCCGTAATAATCCTGGGTCAGCAGAGTTGTGAAAAACGCGGCGAAATCGATCTGACCCAAACCTGGATACATGTGCTGGTCCGCAGAGCCGTTATTATCATGAATGTGAAAATGCACCGGGCATTCCAGCAATTCTGAAAGGAAAATATCAGGAGCTGTTCCTAACAGATAGCTGTGACCAATATCCAAGAGGGACTTGACGTTTGGTTTGTTTATCGCAGCTATAAGCCGGTTCATTTTTTGCGGATTCGAGGTAATATCGTAATCATAAATCAGGTTTTCAACGGCAAGCACGATCCCGCTCCCGTTGCAGAAGTCCGCTAATTCACTCATTGCTTCGACGGTATCAGCGAATATCTGTTCCTGCTTTTTTGCAATATAGTCCCGTAAAGGAAACTCAGGGTGTCCTGAAAAGCCCTGCTGGCACATTGTCCCAGGATGCATGGCAATGAGTTCTACTCCTATACCTCCTGCGAATTCCAGCACTCGTTTATACTGATCAATCATAGCCCTTCTGATGGCACGGTTTGGGTATGCCATATCAAGGTCTAATGGAGGATGAAGAGTCAGGCAGGGATGATACATGTGTGTGATCTCGCGAAGCGCCTTAAGATAATTTTCTATTTGTTCGTTCCCCAGGGAGGGGTTTTCATATGGATAATTTATTTCCAGAGCTGTAAAAACGTCCGAACCCATCGTATAATTGCATAGTGCAACCATATCTTCAAACGACTTTCCGCAATACAAATTGAAACCCTTTATCATTTGTTTTCTCCGTTTATTACCTGTCCGTATTTGTCATACAACTGGAACTCACTGCCAACCGATATAAAAACTTCCTGCCCATGGGTAACAGTTATATCTGTACTTTGCAGCATTCTTATCGAGTTGCCGTTTGCGGTTTCTATTTTAAGAAGTTTTTCCCTGCCAAGCTGTTCTATCAGGAGTATCCTGCCTTTCATGTGTCTACTGTCCGTAGATAAATTGAGCATATGGGGACGGACGCCCAAAGTGAGTGGTTGTCCGTCTGAACAGATATCCATGCCGGGAAGAAAAGACATTTCGCATAATAGTTGTCCTTCTGAATTTATCTGGCAGGAAGATTCGCTGCTTACAATGCTACACGGGAAAAAATTCATTGGTGGACTGCCTAAAAAATGTGCAATAAACAAATTTTTCGGTCGCCTGTATAGAATCTCTGGTTGTTCATAATCCTGCAGCTTGCCTTCGTTCAAAACGGCAACTTTATCTGCTATTGCCAGGGCTTCTTCCTGATCGTGAGTGACGATTATTGCGGTAACACCGATTTCCTGCTGCAGCCGTCTTATTTCATCCCGCATGTCGATTTTCAATCTGGCGTCAAGGTTTGACATTGGTTCGTCAAGCAGCAGGATATCAGGATTCTTTACCAAGGCCCTTGCTATGGCGACGCGCTGCTGCTGTCCCCCTGACAACTGGTTTATTTTGCGTTTTAATAAATCAACTATTTTCAGTTTTTCAGCAACCCGCCTGGTTTCAGTCAGGCGGTCTTTTTTATGTATCCCCAGGTTTTTCAAAGGGAAAGCGATGTTTTCTTCAACGTTCATGTTCGGGTATAACGCATATGACTGGAAAACCATTCCGATGTTTCGTTCCCTCGGTGGCAGCTGTGTCATATCTTTTCCGTCGATGAAAACCCTCCCATGAGTTGGATGCAACAACCCGGCCATAATCATGAGCGTAGTTGATTTCCCGCATCCAGAAGGACCGAGCAGAGCGACAAACTCTCCCTTTGCTATGGATAACGAAATTGCATCTACTGCTTTTACCGTATCATTTTTCTGTCTGTAGTATTTTGATATATTATCAAGGATGATAAAACCGTTATCAGTTTTTGCCAGGGGCGGCAGAACTGTTGATGTAGTGTCTGTCATGGTGAGCTGGGTAGTCATATCAGATTCCTTTTCCGATTCCTGCACGGGTGTTTTTTTTGAGCATTATTATTTGCGCACCGAAGAAATATATAAGAACGGGCAGTATATATACGAGCGCAACTGCCGAAATGATATGTGTGTCATGTCCACCGAGTGATGGATCACCCATTGCGGTTCGCAGATACAGGGAGATGGGATACAATTCGGGGTCATAGATAAAACTTGCAAGTATGATGAACTCTGCCCAGTTGTTAAGCAGTGCCAGGGTAAAGACAGAGAAAATTCCCGGCATAATGCAGGGTATTAAAATCTTCCGGAAACAGCTGAACTTGCTGCAGCCATCCACGTACGATGACCATTCCAGTTCCCATGAAACATCATCGAAGAAACCTTTGAGCAAATACGTTCCCATCGGAATCCCTAAAGACAGCTTGACAAGGATGACACCGACCATGGTATTGATGAGTCCTATGAAATTCAGAACATAGAATATGGAGATTAAAAGTGAAATCGCAGGGAAAGCATACAGAAGAAAAAGTGTATTGAGAATGATTTTTTTCCCTTTAAACTCCAGCCGGGAAAGAGCGTATGCGGCCATGGTACTTACTGCAATATCTAAAACCGATGTAATCAATGTGAATTGCGAAGAGTTAAGAAAAAAAGGCCAAATAACACCAAGGATTAGGTCGATCTCCCTGATTTCCTGATAGAGAAACCTGAAGTTCCTCAACGTAAATCCACCGGTTGACGCTGCAGTAAATGATTTGATTGCCAGGGAGCCTACAAGTATGAGAATAACACTCACTGACAGATATCCTATAAATGTGGAAGCTATCTTTGCTCTTTTACTAATGAGCATCTTTTTTCTCCCTATAACCTGGTATTTTTCATCATTTCGTCAAAATCAAAAAAGCGCAGGAGCAGCAAGGTCAGGGTAAAAGATACAGACACTAATACCAGAGATAGCGCTGCACCATGACCGAATTCAGAATAATTGAAAGCCTTTTTGTAGGCATAAAGCGACCAGACTGTGGTATCCATTACTGGTCCCCCGTTTGTAAGAAGCAGTGTTGTTTCGTAGGAGGTCATGAGTGCGAGAGTCTGGACGATGGTGACGAACATCACCGGCCACTTAATTGCCGGAAGCAAAATGGAAAAGATGATTGTGGTTTTTTTTGACCCGTCCACTTCTGCTGCCAGAAAAATATCATTTGGAAGGGATTGCATTGCGGATGTAAATATGAGCATTGCAAAGGAAATACCAATAAAGGTGTTTGCCGTTATCACTGCCAGCATGGCATGGTCGGATAACCAGCGTATTTGTTCCAGGCCAATGAAATTTGTCACTTTGTTCAGGAACCCATAATCAGTCGAGCTGAAAAACCATGCCCACATGATGACCAGTACGATACTCGGTGTGATTCTTGGTAACATCCAAATGGTTCGGATTATCCTCGAGTGGATATTTTCATCCATGAAGAATACGGTCAAAAGGGCGATGCAAAATCCTATTCCCACATTGCATATCAAGGTGAACACGACATAGACGAATGTGTTCCGGATAATGGTTCCAATGAACGGGAAATTCATGAATGCGCTGAAATTTCTCATACCAATAAAATGCCATTTCATACCGTATCCCATGTCGGTAAAGGACATAAGAACTGTCAGGATTGTAGGCACCAGGTAAAATACGGCTACAAGCAAAAAGAACGGAGAAAGCATTACGACAGGGTACATTTTACGCTGCATATCAAATGTCATCCCGTCCTCCTGTAAATGAATGCCGGGCAAAATGCCCGGCTGTTGAAACGAAAAGACCTATTTCAAAATAATGATGTCATCGGGCATCTGTGAAAGCAGCGATTTCTCCATGTAATCAACTGCCTGTGCGGGCGACATTTTTTTATGTTCCACAGCGGACATGGCTTCTGTAAGCACATCACTGAAAATCGGGAACTTTTCGTGATGTGGTTCGGTGACTGAAAACTCAAGCATGTGGTAGCTTCTTGAAAGGTGAGCATCCTTTTTATATGCGGGATCCTGGGCCGACCGTGTGTTAAAGGCAAGATGTGATGACTTGATTGCGTATGGAACCGCATATTGAGGTTTCGCGGCCTCTTCAAAAAGCATTTTCGCATACTTGTACTTTTCATCCGATATCTTTGAGGAAATGTAGTAATAATAAGGATTGGAAACTGATAATGGCTTTCCTCCTTTCTCAAGCGCCGGAAGCATGAAGATGCCCCAGTGATCCATCGAGGTCGTTTCATCATAATCCGTAAATCGAACAAGGGTATGTCTGTTCCAGACACCACCGAGCCAGAATGTGGTTTTATGGGTTGCCCATACATTGCTTATTTCGTCCCAGCTCATGTCCATCATTTCTGCCGGAGTAAAGCCGTATGTATATACATTGTCATAATAGAACTGAAGGTTTTTTTCCATTGCAGCCTTATGAAGTTGCAGCTTTCCCGTTTTCTCATCCATAAAAACACAGCCGAAATGCATTGCGGTCATTGGGTTTTCCGGACCTGTTACCGGCCGATGGGTAAATACGTAATCACTTACCCCTGCGTTTTTGACTCGTTGACACAATGACAGGAAATCATCCATCGTAAAATCGCCTGTAAGCGACTCTTCGAACATTCTATCGAAATCGCTGTCTGTCAAGCCGATCTTTCTAAGGTTGTCCTTGGAATACCAGATGTTACGAGCCTCGATATCCATTGGAATTGCATAGTAATGACCTTTATACATTGCCGTTTCTTTTAAGACCTGGACAGCATCCGCATACGCCGGACTATTAATGATGTCATCCACCTGCTTCACGTAATCCGCTTCTACAAAAAACGGGATGTTAGCGTGGCTATGGGCCATCAACTCCGGTGCGTTGCCGGAAACGACGCGCATCGAGAGATTGTTACGCCATTCCGCTCTGTTGCTTCCCGCATAGTGATCATTTATGAGTTTTATTTCCACATTGTCCGCTGCCAGGTGCTCGTTCAGAGCAACGGCTGCCTGTTCCAGCAGTTCGAACCTTTCCTGTTCATTCATGTAAAACATGGTCAGTTCGATTACTTTTTTACCACCAGTTGCGGTTGCTTCATTTGTTCCATTCGCGAATGCAACAGCAGAGATCAATACCATTGTCAGCATAATGATTCTTCTCATCCTTTTCCTCCTGTTTTGTCGACGGCTAGTACCTATATCAATGATGAATTAAGCTATGCTCTTGTTGCTAGTGATGCATTAGACTGAGATGTGCCAGTATAAAAAAACGATTAGTGTTACATGTGTTCGGAAGGATAGTGTGCGCATGTCAGTGATCGGAGTGACTGGAAACAGTAAGAAGATTAACTTGAAGGAGATTACCTTGTTTCTCCGAGTGATTGATAATAGTGTATAATAGAATTGAACAGGATGTCTTCCTGATATGGGACCCATGGATATAAGGCAGAATTATGACTAAGAGGTAAAGAAAGGGTACACATATGATACGACCGGTACGCAAAAGCGATGCAGAACACATCTGCTCCATCTACAATCACTATATACAGAACACCATTATTACCTTTGA
>JAFGMP010000464.1 GCA_016927495.1 Candidatus Latescibacterota bacterium
ATATTGTCTGAACCGCAGATAACCATGATTAAATGATGACCATGATAAAAACATTTACATGCACGGAATATTCATAGGTTTCGGTTGATACGCTAAATGCCATATCGCAAATTGACATTGCTTTTTATATCAGAATTTGGACTTTTAGGTAGGGAAAGTTAAATAATGTTACTTAAAATCCGGTCTATAACATTATATTCTTTAATAACTACACTCCGAAACAACAGTTTCAGACTTTTTTGTACAGTCTCCGTCGGCCTTACCATCTTAGCAAATACTTTTCTTTTTTTTCAGCTCTATACCCGTGCTTTGTCAGCATCAATACCAAACATGACCGTTCTGGTTTTCAATATGATACTCGTTTTTGCAGGGCCATTCATTATTGTCAGTGTTTTTTATGAGGATATCCACAATAATACGACATTCACTGTTTATGTACGTTCATTCTCTAATACCATGTATGTGCTTGGTAAGGCCATCGGTATTTTCCTCTCATTTTTAGGGATTCTTTCAATATGTATGTTTATTGGATTTCTATTCAATATGTTAGTATATGACGATTCTCCCGTATCATTAATAAACTATCTGCTCTACCCACTGTTAAGCAGCGTTCCGACACTTTTCTTTATTCTGGGTATTTCGTTTCTATTCGGAGTACTTATTAGAAACAAGGCGATTCTCACGGTTGTGATACCGTTGCTTCTTCTCATAATATATTCGATATATGGTACCCATTATTACGGACTATTCGATATTATTACCTACCATATCCCATTCATGTATTCAGACTTCACCGGTTTCGCAGATAGTCAGTCTCTTTTACTTCATCGTGTCACTTACCTGTTGATCGGCTCAGGAATGTTGACTCTCACCTCCTTTTTGTTTATTACGAGACGTCTTCCTCAACAAAATATTGTGAGGACAGTTACAGGGACTTTGGCTTTGATCTTTTTTACATTAAGTTTTTTTACAGGAAAACAGTATGTTTCAATGTATACACGGAATTTCGAAACCCATAGAACAATGAGTAAATTGAACGATACATATGCAAGTCAACAAAATATTACTGTCTCCGGAATGGAACTCGATTTATTACATACAGGAACAACGATAACAGTATCTGCGACGCTAAAAGTCATAAATAATACTAACTCAGCTATAAACTTATATAAATTCAGCTTCAATAATGGATTGGTAGTAAAATCAGTTTTACAAGGCTATGAACCTCTTCAATGGCAACGTGAACACCATTTACTGAAAGTGATAACTCCAGATTATCTACAACCGGGATGTAATGATTCACTTACGATTAATTATACAGGTTCAATTGATGAAAATTCATGCTATACTGACATCTCCGAAATAGAGCATAGAAGAGAAAATACATTATTTGTATACAGCCTTGGTAAAAAGTACGGGTATATCACAAAAAACTTCGTTCTGTTGACCCGTGAAACAGCCTGGTATCCTGTGGCACATAGTACTGGAGAGAAAATAGTTCCGGTGTCATCTCAAAATTTTTATAATTTCAAACTTACAGTCCACACAGCACCGGGTCTTACAGTAATCTCCCAGGGTGAATATAAAAAAAATGGTTATGGATGTCATATCTTCGAGCCGGAAACACCACTGACAAAAGTATCGCTGGTGATCGGTCAGTACGAGTGCAGGTCGGTGGTAGTGGACAGTGTCACATACAGCCTTTATACAAAGCCGAATCATAATGCGATTTATCAATACTTTTATAAAATGGACGAAGATGACATACGAAAACAAATCAAGGAGCTTAAACGTGATATAGAAACTAATCTGAATCTTTTATACCCGTTTCGACGGCTCTCACTCATTGAGATACCGGTACATTTTCTTGCTTATCACCGTTTTTGGCAATTTGATCCTGAAACTCTTCAGCCCGAACAGGTTTTTCTTCCCGAATGCGGTGTGCTGTTTCCGGGTGATCCGCTTGACATAAAAAGAGATATACGGAGTACACGTTTTGACATGAACATAGAGAAGACTCAATGTAGATATTTCAAATCAATATTTCGTAGCATATTGATTGAGCAGGAGCGTGACTGGGCACGTATCAGATACAGGCAGGATTCTCTTAATTCGTCAGCAAATCTAGCTCGAAAAACATATATAGGTTCTAAACCTTCGTTTATGCACGATTACAATATTTTTTCCCAGTTCTATAGTTTTGCAAACAATTTTGATCCACAAAACCATCCGCTTTTCACTCTTGCACTTGGTTATACAATCAAAGCACGGATACCTCATGATGACCGGTTTGGCTGGGGATTACCTACGGAGGTTTTGGTTACCCGTGCATTGTACGAGAAGAACCTTTTTAAGATGTGTACGGACTCCAAATATACCTATGTATTGTTTGATGTTATGCGGCTAAAAGCCGAGGAGTTATTCAAACGCCTGGAGGTTATGGTTGGTGTAGATAATCTTGAGGCTTTTCTTCAGGAAACATTACGACACAACCGATTTACGGCAGCAAATATTTCTGATGTTATTCTTAATTTTAATCAGCGATTCAACATGAAACTTGAACCGCTGATTGAGACTTGGCAGACCGAACAGCGGTTTCCCAAATTTTCAATTACAGGTCTTGAACGGTATAAAATACAGTTTAAAGATGCAATACTGTACCAATATATTTTCACGATAAGTAATACCGGTCAGGTTCAGGGAGTGATCCGAACACGTCTCTATTCGGCATATCACAATCGGCCGATTGTCCGTAACATACTTGTCGAGCCTGGCCAGTCGAAGAAAATCGGTATTATCGATACCGAGTTGAGAAGACATTTGTATGTAGATACTTACAACTCACTTAACGAGCGTTTTTTTATTCTCCATTTTTATGGAGACCGTACAGTAAATAATGCCGAACCGTTTGATGGTGAACGTATAATTCAATCTCCGAACGAACGGGAAACCGACATCGTCGTAGACAACGAAAAAACGGAATGTGTAATCGTATCCCAGCCTCCGGATAAATTTCTGAGTCCGGCGGCTCACAATCCACGTATTGCATTACAGGATTTACATACGACAATACGTAATCCGCAGCGACGCTGGCATGAGGCATATTATCAGGAATTTTACGGAACACGGCAAAATACGGCGTTGATAATTGCCGCCGGTTCTGGTGATGCCAGTGTGACATGGAAAGCAAATGTTAATTCGGAAGGTGTATATGAGGTATTCGTGTATATGCAAGATCCTATGGCTTTTCGAAATCAGCAGTACAGAGAACAATTATTTCTTGTAAAGGATTTCACTTATCGTATTCATCACGCAGAAGGTATTGAAAATGTTACTATTCAGGCTGACAAAGTCAACCAGGGATGGGTATCGATCGGTGTCTTTAATTATATGCCTGAAAAAGCAGCGGTGGAACTCACGAATAAAACAAATGGGAAAATTGTTTATGCCGATGCAGTCAGATGGGTGAAAAAATAGATTTGAAATTATCCGAAAGAGATATTCGAAATAATAAGAAAATATTGTCTGAACCGCAGATAACCATGATTAAATGATGATCATGATCAACTGCGATTCAGAGTTTTTTTACAGGAACATTGTACGTTATTCAGGCAAATTCAGCTATGTGATATTCTTGTAATTCCGCCTGATCTGCAGGTTTGTATTTGGACGCGTCC
This sequence comes from Candidatus Latescibacterota bacterium, assembly GCA_016927495.1. GTDB lineage: Bacteria > Latescibacterota > Latescibacteria > Latescibacterales > Latescibacteraceae > JAFGMP01. The sequence continues at coordinate 3,678 of JAFGMP010000464.1, forward strand.
CATCCATAGGTAACATATTCTGTCTCCACGCCATCTGCATACACATGAACGAGATTGAAGCCTTCCGGATGGCCATCCCGTGCACCAGCCCACCATCCGCCGCTGACCGCGCCGGTATCGATATATTTGCTGCCCTTGTAGATGAATGTTTCATTGACATGAATGTGGCCGAAAAAGTATGCGAGCAGGTTATGCTCTGCAAACAGGTCATACAGTTCCTTGCCGTCGGTGATGACCGTGCCACGGCCATTCTGGAAAGTCGGAGCGTTGGTGATTTGCGGATAGAGTGTGTACAGCGGAATATGGGACAGTGCTATTATCGGTTGGTTCGACTGGAGCACTGCAAGGTCCTGCCGGAGCCAGTTCATCTGTTCGTCGCCGATTTCACCAATATAATGATGCCCGGGTTTATCGGTATTTTTTTCGATTCCGATCGAATCGAGCAGCACGAAATGAACTCCTTTGTGGTCGAAACTACGATATGTTCTCCCCTCACCCAAACGTTTCTTAAACATTACTTTGCCCCAGTCCGGATGCGCTTCGGGTACTTTGTCAGGAACATAGATACCGAATACCTCGTGATTCCCCATAACATTGTGTAGCGGCATGTCGAATTTTTGAGAACACTCGATATATAAGTCATAGAGCATAACTGCGCGCTGTTCATCCACCCCGAGAGAATCCATAACGAGATCACCGCCGCTGATAGCAATATCTGGTTTGAGCGAATTCATTTTTTCGATTGCCGCAAGAAATCCCTCAGTCGCACCACGTTCAGGCTGCACGTGGATATCGGAAAAATGGACAAAACTGAACAGTTTCTTCCTCGGTGCAGTAGTTTTAGTTGAACACGCGGCAGCAGTGATTCCGGCGATACCGGTTGCTCCTGCAGTGTGTATAAAATCTCTACGCTTCATAGTATGGCTCCTCTAGTTTTTGACTTGCATGATTATTCAAGAATAATCCGTATTCGACCGATATTAAATATGTAATCTCAAATTTGCTTTTCATAGTATAGAAAAATTAAACGATACAGTCAAACCATATCGTGACTTATTAATTGAATTATTCAAAAACTAATACTTTTCAAATTAAGTGATAACCCCGGGAAAAATTATTAGTTTATCATGTTGACAATCCTGACATTGACATACAGTGGTTGATGTTGTTATTTATTACGTAATGGGAAAACCACCGGGATATAATGTGAAAAAAATATTAAACACAGCATTTTTTATGATTTTTGCCCTTACTTTTATGGCTGCCATCCGCAGTAACGTAAAGGCGGAGGATGAAATAGCCCGTGATATAACCGGCAGTTGGCACTATAAAGGTTTTTATTATGTATTCAATACCGATGGTACCATGAAAGCTGTGAAAACTGCAGGCGAAACCATAGGATACAGCCAGTACAAATACTCGAAAATCCGCATGGGGGGCAATGACTATATCAGATTCGCAAAGAAGCTGGATGATACAACACCGTTTGAACTCCTTTTTGTTGGGGATGTTACGGATTCGACTGCAATAATTTCATTCGGTACAGCATTTGTTCGTGCGGATTCAAGTGATGGTATCACCGGTACATGGAAACATGTCGAAGGCCGCGGGACTATGATATGGAAAATAGACAAAAATAGCATCCAATATACCGAATCGGTGTTCGATATGAATACGGCAGAATTTAGAGTCATTGAAAAACGGCAGGGTATATATATACGCGATAAATATAAAAAGGACGTATTCAGTGGCGAGATAACCGGGGGAAAGTACCACATTACTTTCAGTGATGGCACATCGAAAACAATACTTCCCGTTGTGCATGAAAATTTGATGTATTTGTTTGATTTAAGCCCGACAAAATCGAAATTCACAAAGGTTGATCCGGACAGTGTCCCGGATTATAAAACGTATCGTGCAGTACTGAAAAACAGAAATAACGGCTGAAAAATGTAATGTCCCCGAATGCATAAATTAATATTGATTAAGCATATGTGGCTAAAGTATCTTAGAATTTTGTCGGTTCACAAATTTATGTCCTGTAATTATCAGGTGAGCGATATTACCAATGCCGTAATTGTCTACCCAAACATGTATTTTTTTCGATAGTCAGGAGTTTTATAGTATATGAAGAGAAGATCTTTTTTATCCATGATAGTTCCTGCAGCCGTTTTCATTTCGGGTTGCGGATACAAACCGTTCTATTTTATTCAGATAGCCGATACGCAAATCGGTATGATAGCCGGCGGCAAAGACGGGAATGAATTTTCAAAAGAAACCGAAATGATAGAAACAGTTATAAAGCAAATCAACCATATGAAACCCCGGCCTGCATTTGTTGTTGTCTGTGGAGATTTTACTAATCTGCCTGCCCATGAAAAACAGATTGCCGAATACAAGCGGTTAATGGGGCAACTGCATCGCAGTATACCCTGTTACAATGTTTCGGGAAATCATGATTTTCTCGGAGATCCGCCTCCCTCCCATGAGGGTATTGCGCGGTATCGGGAAATCTATGGCCCCGATTGGTATACTTTTTACGAATCCGGGTGGAAATTCATGGTCATGAACAGTACCCTGATGAAAACCCCCGAATCTGTAAAGGAAGATGAAAAAGCGCAGCTCATCTGGATGGAAAGCGAACTATCCGAAAAATCGAAAAAAAACAGAAACGGGACTGTGGTGTTTATGCACCATCCTTTTTTTGATAATCATATCGATGAGGAAGATGGTTACCATGCAATACCCCAATCTCGTCGCAGAGGATATCTCGATGACTTTGTTAAGGGTAATGTCAAAGCAGTGTTTTCCGGGCACCGTCACACTACAATCCCTGAACGTGCGTATGAAAATGTCAGACTCATCAACACGAATGCTCTGTGCAATTCATTTGACGATAAACCCGGCTTGAGAATCGTGAAATTATATGAGGGATCACTCGAACATGAATTTTACCGTTACGATGAATTGCCGGAAAAAGTTGAATTTGGCAGACAGACATAGGTTCAATTGTTTAATAATATAGAATAACAAATATATGGGTCATAGGATTTTTGATAAAAATTACCACGAAATACTGATGTTTTTTGCTATTTCTTAGTATATATATTCTGTTTTTTTTTCATATATCTGACTTTCCAATTGACATGAAATATTATGCTGTCGTTTATTATACTGTCTATTATATTTGAAAATACTGTATTCCTTCTTAATATTAATCCGTCTGTAAAGGATGCAACCTTACATTATGAAGATAGAAAAACGTATTACTTTGCTTGAAGATTTGTCACGTGTTTTCCTGACAACATTAAAAGAAATGTCCTCAAGCGGCGAAAAAGTCACCGCTAAAGCCATATCCTGGCATATGGAAGAGAATGATAAAACAAAAAAAATCATAGAAAAAGCTTTTAAAGGTTCTGATGAAAAAACATCGCTCGAATCAGAAAAAGAAATTGATAAGTATAAATCCAAAATTGATTCACTGGAAAACGACCGGAAGAAATTTCAACATATGGTGCTTGACGCAGAAGATCAATGCAGAAAAGAAACAGATTACCACAAAAGATTCGCTTTAACATTTTTAAATATGTCACGGACTCAGAATAATGAACCTTTTTTTAATCTTATGGATGAATACAGAAATCTATTGACCGAAAATGCAGAACTGGAACAGCGTGAAAAAGCTCTCAGCGACATTAAAAATATGATTCTCAGAAGTGATGTTACCTCTGACCAGGAAAGCAACCAAGGAAACTCTATTTTAAAAGGCATTTTTAATAGAAACGGCAATACTACCGGTGATAAAAAATTAATACAACTTAAAAATACATGTTTAAAAGCATTGTCTGATCTTGAAAAAATATTTGGAAATTCCAATCGTGAAACATTGTTACAGATTCAGGAAAATGTCCGTAATTCTGACGATTTCGATTACCTTTTGTCGTTACGCAAAGACGTTATTGATTTAATACGAAAATTCATCGATGATATACAATCCGAAAAAGAGGATGTTACCGGATTTCTCAAGGATATTGGTGAAAAACTTACATCGATGGGAAAACATCTGACGGTAACCTCGGATAATACCGATAAGTATAATCAGGAAGATTTTTCATTTAATGAAACACTCGAAAAAGAAATTAAAAGTGTGAGTGATTCATTTGAAACTGCAAATAACATAGAAAGTTTAAAATCACAGGTAATGTCAAAACTGGACTACATAACTCATGCATTGAAAGAAAAACGGGAAGAATACATCTATCGAATAGAAAAAAGCCGGGAAGAACGGGAAGAATTGCTGAAAAATTTTGAGAATATGATCGAAAGTGTAAAAGAAAGAAACCGCATTCTCACTGAACAAAGCCGCATGGATCCGTTGACCGGTATTTTTAACAGGCGGGTATTCGAGATCCGCATCGATGATGAACTTACCAGATATCACCGCTATAAAACACCTTTCTCGCTTATATTCTTTGACATTGATCACTTTAAAAAAATCAACGATACATGCGGACACGAGGCCGGTGACAAGGTTTTAAAAGCCATTGCAAAACGTGTCAATGAAATGGTGCGAAAACCGGATTTGTTTGCCCGTTACGGTGGTGAGGAATTCGTCGTGATCTTACCTGAAACGGATATTAAACAAAGCGTTGATGTGGCAAAGAAATTAAGACTGGGAATTGAAGAAACGGAATTTGAATATGAAAACACGAAAGTCCCTGTTACAATAAGTGTCGGTGTAACAGAGGCCAAAGAAACAGACCTTCAATGTCAGCCTATAATTAATCGTGCTGATTCGCTTATGTATACGGCAAAAAAGAGAGGCCGAAACATTGTTGTTTCCGATCTGGACGAAAATGGAAGTGCCAAAGAAAAGTCGAACTAATCATTAATGGTAAAAAAACATTAAACATGTAATTTGGTCTCATAATTTATATACCGGACCCTTTCTACTAATCATATGTGATTGTAATTATCGCCGCCCTTACAAGTTGAACATGTAACTGTATTTCAGCATCACTGTACGGCTGCCGGTAACCGGAAGAACAGGTTCCTCGCGGTAACGGTCGGTGTTAAGCCCTTCGTCGTAGACAAGATACAGATCGTTGCCTTCACGGGGATTGTATCGTAGCCGTAAATTGGTGATGACTTTATCTGCGGCACTGTTGTACTGAATAAAAGCGGTCAGAGTGTACCTGACATTCAACATGGCAAGAACTCTCAACCGTCCGATATGTGCGGTAAACTGCTGGTTACGTTCGGGAAATTCGACTCTATTAAGCTGGTATGTGCCGCTGAGTTCGAGATGTGACGATAAGTTTCTGGATGCGGATATCTCAGGAGATAAACGCCAGCCATCATAAAAATTACCTGCATTAATACTTGTGTCAAGGCGGAGGAGTCTGCCTCCGGGTGTTGAAAAATCGCAATTTATACTGTAGAATGTATAGCTGCCCTTCGGTACCCATGCATTTTCTGAAAAACTAAGTGGTTCGCGAAGATCCTCCACATTGCTGACTGCATTGAGAGAATAGTTATATCCTGATTTCATGGTAACAACCCATCCCGCTCTCATTTTGAAATATTCCAGTGTATTGTCGCTGTTACGTATATACAGGAAAAAATCCTCATAAGGAATGTGCAGCAAGAATCCCGACTGCTTACCCGGTTCAAATCCATACCGTAAAAAGTGGACAATAGTAGTTGCATTGGGATGCTGCTCAAATCCCATGCCGGGATTGTATTCTGCACCTGACCGTGAATAATTCAGGCCGTATGCCCATCCTGTGTACCGGTATCGTTCCCAGTGTGCCCGTACCTTGGATGGTTCAAGCGAGAGCGGGTTGTTATCGGCATCGTTATCGAAAGTTTGTGCCCAGTTAAGCTTCAGATAATCATCACCGAATACGCGGAATATGCCGTCCATACCATAGGCAGTATTGTAGGTACCATCGGTACCGGTTCGGGACGTTATGATGCCGCCGAAATATGAGTAAGGATTGATAACCTGACGGCGCAGCCGCAGCACAGCGAAATTCTCCGAGGGAAGATCCTCGATCTTTCCCGTCTGCATATTGAGCAGACCAACATCCCATCTGCCTACTCGTCCCACGACACGAGCGCCACCGTAAATCGGAACTGACCTGCCGTTATATATGCCGATACTGCGTGTGTAAAAAAGGCTGCTGCTTCCGTAAAAGTTGTAGTTGAAGTTGCTTGAACGCTCCAGAAAAAAGAGGCGTTTTTCAGGGTAAAAGAGCGAATACCGGGTCAGGTTGATCTGCTGATCATCCGCCTCGACCTGTGCGAAATCGGTATTTACTGAAACATCGAGCGTGAGGTTACTTGTAAGCCCGTATTTCACGTCGATTCCCGCCTCATGTTCCGTTTTTTCATTATGTCTGTATGCTGTGCCGGTATCGTTGAGATCATATGATCTGCCGACCCCGGCCAGAGCATAGGGTGTGATATAGAGCGGTTTATGACTGTGGATACCGTCAAACAGGAACTCTTGTGCCTTCGATGGTTTCATGTGGCTGGAACTGCCCCATTTCTCAGGTATGGCCGGGAATACTATGCGTTCATCCTTACGGGCAATCCAGCGGAAAGCGGTGAAACTCATTATAACCCGCCCGGTTTTTTCCTGAAATCTTAGGCTCGAAAAGGGAATTCGCATCTCAACAAACCATCCCTCTCCGGTACGTTTTACAGCTACATCCCAGAATGTATTCCACGTTGAATTTATACCGCCGAGAGCATCATTGAAAATTGTCATGTCTGTTCGTGATCCTGTCGGTGTCGTTATGAATGCCAAAGCGTTTTCGTTATCATTGAACGTATCGATGGAAATACCGAAAGAATCGGAGCTTTCATCATTATCGTCACGTTTAAAAGTCGTTGCATGTATTGCATCCGGCTCGCTGTCGAAGCAACGGCCGGCGACATACAGGTATTCGTCGTCATAGGCAATGAGGATTTCGGTTCGTTCCGATGGTTCGGCGCCGAAATGGGGAACTTGCATCACCACAGGGAACGGTTCACTACCCTCCCAGGCTTCCTCATTGCTGAGTCCGTCGAGCCTGATTGGCGATTCGACACGGTGTGCTGTGATGGATGTTCTATTTGATACTGTTTTTTCAGAGCGTATAATTGGAACATTGTCTTGTTCTTCTGCATACGTTTTATAGCTTGAAGCACATGAATAAATCAGAAAAACCGGAAAGAAAATGGACACATACCGCAGTACTCCATTATTCATTACTCCCCCTAAAAAAGTTTGCATAGGTAAATTTTGATTTTAAATAAGTCTTAATAGCGTAAAAGTTTAAGAAATATATATAATTATAATACCCATGCATATCCGATCTTTGTAAATATTGCCCGGTTTTTCTGAATCAGGCTGTTATCGAGGTTATTTTGTTCGTCCCGAATGTTGCGGTTACCGTAATTGTCCGAATAACCGAGAAAAAATACCGTCTGCGGATTGATTTTATATGAAAACAGAAGCTGGGTGAAAAAGTTACGGGATACCGGATCGACATCATCGACATCATCGTCATCATAATACTCGATGTTACGGTCATAATCGCTGTACTGCAGAGTTGTCCTGAGAAACGTACGTTTATTGAACTGATATTTAAAACCGATATTACTGACGTTTGCGGTAAAAAGACGGCCCTGATCGACAGTAAGCCTCTGGAAATTATACCGAACCTCAGCGGTCAGATGATCTCCGATAAATTGCTCATAAGACGGAGAAAGATTCACAGAATTACCCGGCTTTGAATTGCTGTAATCTATACATTCCCCAAAATTTCCCTCGAAATTTAATTCATACGATCCGTTCGGTTTCAAACCGGACCAGAAGTTTAGCTTTTTTAACGTGAAATATTCATTTTCATACTTTTCTTTTCTATACCCGGGGCTGAAACCAAAATATGACTGCATGGGGCCGTTATAATTAAATGTGATCCATAACATTTTGTTGAGCAGATTATCATGGTAGTCAGTATAATGTTCGTAGCCGGAATAAAGGCTGAGCCATGTATACCAGTGGCTTCCGTCATTTTGCCATTTATATCCACCCCATACTTCATTCTCACGATAACCGGCCTGGGTTTCAAAACCGAGATCGACTCGGGAATCCGGGTTTACCGAGTTATGATCCAGGCCAAACTGATAATTTTTCGTGTCATGCGAATAGTGGACATTAAATGATGTTCCGCCGAATTCTCCCGACGGCTGTTCAAATTCCTCAGCCACCTCGTCCGGATATTGTGTTCTGGTTTCAAAAACTTCGAAACGCAGTTGATCCATAGGAGTGAATTTGATTCTGGCATCGAAACCGGCAAGGCGATTGTAATAATCAATCCCTTCACGGTCTGTTAGAAAAAATCCTATGCTCGATGATTTCAGGATGTCACGTTTATATCTGAGAACCGTACCGGTAGTCTGTTTAGAAAGCGTGGTATTCTCTCCGCTTTCCGCACCGGGGAAATTGAGCGGAGTAACTTTGTCCCGTACCGAAAAAAATCCGAGTGTGTTTTTCCCGCTTTTGCCGATTAATTTTACACCCCAGTCTGGGTCGGCAAGAGACCGTGTGTGGACGAAGCTTGTAGATCCGCCGCCATGAAATATATCGATACCTTCAAGAAAAAACGGTCGGCGTTCGGAATAATACAGCGGGAATTTACGGTTAATATCCATCTGGGCGGCATCGGCTTCAACCTGTGAAAAATCGGGGTTCAGTGCGACACTCAGTGTCGTATTGGTAGCTAACCCCCACCGTGCGGAAAGGCCGGGATCAAATTGCTTGTCTTTTTCGACAAG